>JABWAN010000278.1 GCA_013361015.1 Candidatus Zhuqueibacterota bacterium
AGCGGAGGTAAGTTCTATTTTTGCCCACCAAACACGCGAAACACACCAAAAAGCTTTCGCGTGTTTTGTGTGTTTCGTGGGCAAAAGTTCAATCGTCCTGCTAATAATCGTTTTGCTTATCGCTTCACTTCATCATCGGAACCTTCACACCTCGGTCGCGTGCGACATCACGAGCAATATCATATCCCGCATCCACGTGTCGCGCCACGCCGATACCGGGATCGCACGTGAGCACGCGCTCAAGGCGACGTGCGGCTTCAGGGGTGCCGTCGGCAACGATTACTTGTCCCGCATGAATGGAATAGCCAATCCCCACACCGCCGCCATGATGTACCGAAACCCACGAGGCGCCCGAGGCCGTGTTCAACAACGCATTGAGTATCGGCCAGTCCGCAATGGCATCGGAACCGTCGAGCATCGCTTCCGTTTCGCGATTGGGCGAAGCCACGGAGCCGCAATCCAAATGATCGCGGCCGATCACCACCGGCGCTTTGATTTTTCCGTTTGCCACAAGCTCATTGAGCGCGAGGCCGAATTTTGCGCGCTCGCCATAGCCGAGCCAGCAAATGCGCGCAGGCAAGCCTTGAAACGCCACTCGTTCGCGCGCCATTTCAATCCATCGGCGCAGCGCCACATTTTGCGGGAAAAGTTGCAACACGAGATCGTCGGTCACGGCAATGTCTTGTGGATCGCCGGAGAGCGCAGCCCAGCGAAACGGACCTTTGCCTTCGCAAAAAAGTGGGCGCACATATGCAGGCACGAAGCCGGGGAAATCAAAAGCGTTTTGCACGCCGGCTTTCTGTGCTTGCGCGCGCAGGTTATTTCCGTAGTCGAACGTCACTGCGCCGTGCTTTTGCAGCGCGAGCATCGCGCGCACGTGCACGGCCATCGCCTCGTATGCGCGTTTGATGTATTCATCCGGATTGCTTTTGCGCAACGCGAGCGCGTCTTGGTAGGGCATCCCGTGCGGCACGTAGCCATTCAACTCATCATGCGCAGAAGTTTGATCGGTTAAGATATCGGGAACGACGTTGCGGCGCACCAGCTCGGGCAATACGTCCGCGCAATTGCCCAGCAATCCCACTGAAAGCGCGCGGCGTTGTTGCTTCGCTTCCAATACTTGCTGCAATGCGGAGTCAAGATTTTCCGCGAGTGCGTCGCAATAGCGCGTGCGAATACGGCGCTCGATGCGCTCGCGATCAACTTCGATGACCAAACATGCGGCGCCGTTCATCGTGGCTGCGAGCGGCTGCGCGCCACCCATGCCGCCCATGCCGCCGGTGACGACGAGCTTGCCCGCGAGGGTGCCGCTAAAATGTTGCTGCGCGGCTGCGGCAAAGGTTTCGTACGTGCCTTGCAAGATGCCTTGCGTGCCGATATAAATCCAACTGCCCGCGGTCATCTGTCCATACATAATGAGGCCGCGATCTTCAAGCTCGCGAAAGTACGCGGCATTGGCCCATGCGGGCACGAGCAGCGAGTTGGCGATCAACACGCGCGGCGCATCGCTGTGTGTTTTGAAAATGCCCACGGGCTTGCCGGATTGCACGAGCAGTGTTTCATCATTCTCGAGCTCGCGCAGACTTTTGACGATGGCGTCAAAGCATTCCCAATTGCGCGCAGCTTTGCCGCGTCCGCCATAAACCACGAGTGCCGAGGGCATTTCCGCCACTTCGGGATCGAGGTTGTTCATGAGCATGCGCAACGCGGCTTCTTGCACCCAGCCTTTGCAAGTGAGCGCATTGCCGCGCGGCGCGCGAATGGTGCGAGGGGTTGAGGGGGACATGGTCATTTCAACGTTTATTAAAAACCAAAACGATCAAACCTTATACGAAATGCCTCGGGAAATCCATTGAATCGTGCAGGATTCTCAAGATCTCAACACTATCTGTGGCAGCACGATAAAAGATGACGTGTCTTCCTTCGTGGAAACTATACGGAGAACCGACAACGTCTTCACGTTTTTTGCCTCTCTGCGGCTGATCAGCGAGAAAAGAGAATCTATCGTTAAGGCGCTTGATATATGTGCGGCGTTGCTGTCTACCCCACTGCCTATCCGTATATCGGCCAATGTCCTTCAAATCAGCTCGCGCTTTGGAACTGAGGAAAAACTTTTTCATGGCTTAGTATTCGTATAACCCAACTCCTCATCAAGCTCTTGCATGAACTGATCAAAATCAAATTCGGCCACCTCACCGCGATTTACTTGCTCAAGACCAATGGCGACTTCACGATTGAGCGCTTCAAGCTTTTTTCTGTAATAAGATTCGTACTTAAGAAGAACATCCGAGACAAACGCGGTTGCATCGGCATAGATGCCGGACGCCACTTGCGTTTTGACAATTTCAGCGGCAGTGTCAGAAAGTTGGACTTGCATAGTCTGCTCCTTTCAGCTTTTGCTATTTCGCAGAAATATAAACCTTCACTGGCGATTAAGCAACGAGATGCTGGATGCTTCTTTTTTCCACAAACTAAAAAAGCTAGAAATGCTCTCGCTCTCGTTTTGCTGGCGCAAAATTCAAGCGGGCTCACTCTAGCTTTTTGTTTAGCGAATCATGATATTCAGCCACGCGGGCGGCGAGGTACTACTCCTTTTCAGCCTTTTCTTCTTCGTCTTTGCCCTTGGTCTCGGCCTGGCGTTCCGAAGCTTTCATCTCGCGGCGACGCTTGCGTTCAGCGCGGCGCTCGGCTGCGGCTTGCTGCTTTTCAAGCTGCAACGTTTCGTAACCGACCAATTCCAAAATCGCGATTTCAGCGCCATCGCCTTGGCGGCGGCCGAGTTTCAATACGCGCGTGTAACCGCCGTTACGCGTCGCATATTTGGGGGCGATGTCATCGAACAAAATCTTCACGATGTCGCGGCGGCGAAGATGATCGAACACCAAGCGGCGTGCGGCGACCGTGTTCTTTTTCGCGTGTGTAATCATGCGATCGACCATGCGGCGCGCTTCTTTGGCTTTCGCCGTGGTGGTGCGAATGTGCTTGTGCTCAAATACGGAAGAGACCATGTTGGAAAGCATGGCGCTGCGATGACTCGCGGTGCGACCGAGTTTATTGCCGTCTTTTAAATGTCTCATGATTTACCCTAAGTGGCATTCGTCATCCCGACCTCTTATGGGTCGTTCTACTTCAATGGCTCGATTTCACTTACAGCCGCCCGGCCCGTTGTTGCGGGAGGCGGGGATTACTGATTTTCGCTGCGCAGGTAACGATCCACGTCCATGCCGAAGCGCAGGCCTTTTTCTTCCAAAATCTGAGTAAGCTCTTGCAGCGATTTGCGACCGAAGTTGCGGAACTTGAGCATCTCTTGTTCGTCGCGGCGCACGAGATCGCCGATGGTTTTGATATTCGCAGCCATCAAGCAGTTGTACGAGCGCACGGAAAGTTCAAGCTCATCGACCGGCATCTTGAGCAGCTTGCGAATGCGCAACGCTTCTTCATCCACTTCTACCGGCTCTTCTTCTTCCGGCTCGATTTCGAAGTTGATGAAGAGATTGATGTGATCGCGCAGAATCTTGCCGGCGTAGGTCAAACTATCATCCGGCGTGATGCTGCCGTCGGTGGTGATTTCGAGAATGAGCTTCTCGTAATCCGTGCGTTGCTGCACGCGCGTATTTTCGACGCGATAGCTCACGTTTTTGATGGGGGTATAGATCGCATCAAGCGGAATGGCGCCGATGGGCTGATCGGGCATCTTGTTCTCTTCCGCGGGCACATAGCCGTGGCCGCGCCCGATGCGCAACTCGATCTTGAAATCCGCGCCCTTGTTGAGCGTCGCAATGTGATGATCGGGATTGAGAATTTCAAAATCCGTGGTGCCGTTTTGGATATCGCCGGCGCGAAACTCCCGCCCGCCCCTCAATTCCAATACGACTTTATCGGGTTTTTTATTGATGAGCTTGAAGCGCACTTCCTTGAGATTCAGAATGATCTGTGTCACGTCTTCCACCACGCCGGGGATGGAAGAAAACTCGTGCAGCACGCCGTCAATCTTGATCATGGTTATGGCAGCGCCGGGAAGCGATGACAGCAGCACGCGCCGCAAGGCATTGCCGATGGTGGTGCCAAAGCCGCGTTCCAGAGGTTGCACGATGAATCTGCCGAAGGTGCTGGAGTAACTCGCATCCTCAAGCTCCACACTTTCCGGCATCTGTAAATAGGGCCAATTCATTTATTGACTCTCCAATGTTACTCGAACTGCTCCGAGGGGGTGATCCTTATTTTGCTCTCCTAATCGTTCCCAAAAGGGAAAGCGATCACAGCTCGGTGAGTTCACATCATTTCGAATACAATTCGACGATGAGGGCTTCGTTGACCTCCGTCGGTATGTCGGCGCGGCCCGGAACATCCAAAACGGTTCCGGTCATGTTCGCCTTGTTGAGATCGAGCCAGGGGAAGAGCTTGCCTTCGCGAATCTTCCGCATGGCGCCATGAATGATCTCGAGCTTCCGGCTTTTTTCGCGCACTTGAATCACGTCGCCCGCCTTCACCAAATAGGAGGGAATATCGACCAAGCGATTATTCACGGTGAAGTGCCGGTGCCGTACCAATTGGCGCGCAGCATTGCGGGAAGGCGCGAAGCCGAGACGGTAGACGATATTGTCCAGTCTTCTTTCCAAAAGCTTCAGCAAGTTTTCGCCCGTGACGCCCTTGATGCGCAAAGCCTTCTTATAAGTGTTTTCGAATTGGCTTTCCAGCAAACCGTAGATGCGACGCATCTTTTGCTTTTCACGCAATTGCGTGCCGTATTCGGAAACTTTGAATCGGCGGTTACGCCCATGCTGGCCCGGAGGAAAGCTGCGCTTCTCAATGGGGCACTTGGGTGACGTGCACTTCGCGCCCTTGAGGAAGAGTTTCTTTTCTTCGCGACGACAGAGCTTGCAAACCGGCCCAATGTATCTTGCCATAAATTGCTATCTCCAGATATCTATCAAACTCGGCGACGCTTAGGTGGCCGACAACCGTTATGGGGAATGGGAGTAATGTCTTTGATGGCTGAGACTTCCAAGCCCGCCGCTTGCAGCGAACGCACGGCAGCTTCGCGACCGGAGCCGGGACCTTTCACCAAAACTTCCACGCGCCGAAGGCCCATTTCAATGGCAGCACGCGCAGCGTTTTCTGCAGCCACCTGCGCGGCGAAGGGTGTGCTCTTGCGCGAACCTTTAAAGCCGACTTTGCCCGCCGAGGCCCATGAAATGACGTTACCATACATGTCGGTGAGCGCAATAATGGTGTTGTTGAAGCTCGCTTGAATGCGCGCAAACCCGGTCGGATCGACCTTTTCCCTTTTCTTGGAACGCTTTTTCTTTGGATTAGCCAAGCGTAAATCTCCTTGTTAGCTTTCAGCTCTTAGCGATCTGCCATGAAGTGCCAGCCTTCAAATTTTGGCGAGAGCTGGCATCTGACGGCTTACTTCGATTTGCCCTTGACAACTTTCGCGCCGCCGACGGTGCGACGACGACCACGGCGGGTGCGGGCATTCGTGTGCGTACGCTGGCCACGCACGGGCAGACCGCGACGATGGCGCAAGCCGTGATAGCAACCAATGTCCATCAAGCGCTTGATGCTCATCGAAACTTCTGCGCGTAACGCACCTTCGACTTTATAATCGGAAAGCGCAGTACGGAGTTTGGCGAGGTCGTCCGTGCTCAAATCCTTGACACGAATGTCGGGATTAATCGCCGCTTTCTGAATAATTTCTTTGGCATTGTTGCGTCCGACGCCATAGATATAGGTCAACGCGATCTCGATTCTCTTATCGCGCGGCAAATCGACGCCTGAAATACGTGCCACCGTGTGCCTCCAAAAAATGAAGCAAGGCGCAGGGCGCAAGGGGCAAAGCCGGTTATCACGCTATGCTCTGTGCGCCAAGCTCCCTGCAAGTTTATCCTTGCCGCTGCTTGTGCTTGGGATTCGTCGGGCAGATCACCAACACCTTGCCTTTGCGGCGAATGATCTTGCACTTATCGCAAATCTTTTTTACTGACGAGCGGACTTTCATGATGATTTCTTTCTTCTCATTTATAACGATACGTAATTCGTCCACGCGACAAATCATAAGGCGAAAGCTCGACCGTTACCTTATCGCCGGGCAGAATTTTAATAAAGTGCATGCGCATCTTGCCCGAGATATGAGCCAACACTTTGTGGCCATTCTCCAATTCGACGCGAAACGAAGCGTTCGGCAACGTCTCGATGATCGTGCCGTCCACTTTAATCGCTTCTTCTTTGGGCATATTAGCACAAACCTTTGGTTAATATCTCTGCTTCGCCTTCCCTCACTACGACCGTATGCTCGAAGTGTGCAGACGGCAAACCGTCTTTTGCAACCACCGTCCATTCGTCGTGCTGCGTGCGCACGTCCTCTTTGCCGGCATTTACCATCGGCTCGATCGCCAGGACCATACCCGTGCGCAAACGCGGGCCGGCGTTGGGCTTGCCATAATTCGGAATCTGCGGGTCTTCGTGCAGCTTGCGTCCGGTGCCATGGCCGACTAACTCGCGGACGACAGAGAAACCGTTGCTCTCGGCGTGCACTTGAATCGCACTCGAAATATCCTGCAAGCGATTCCCTTTGACTGCTTTCGCGATGCCTTTATAGAGCGCTTCGAGCGTCACTCGCATCAAACGCGCGCGCAGATCGTCGATCGGGCCGACGGCATAAGTTTTCGCGCCGTCGCCGAAGTAGCCTTCATACTCTACACCAACATCGACGCTGACAATTTCACCCTTTTGCAGCTTGCGCCTGCCGGGAATGCCATGCACCACTTCACTTTCCACCGAGATGCAACTGCTGGCGGGAAACACCGCCTTCCCGACGCGATAACCTTTGAATGCGGGCCGCCCTCCGGCCTTTTTGATAAAGACTTCCACGGCTTTATCAATTTCCTGCGTGGTGATACCCTCGGCTATCAGGCCTTCCGCCATTCGGAACGCTTCCACCACCAAACGGCAACTTTCGCGAATATGATCAAGCTCGCGTTCGCTCTTAATATGAATCATGCTCGCGGTTCAACCAGCATTCTTAGTCTTTTCAAAATTTCCGACTGCACCTTTTCGACGTTGAGACTGCCGTCGACTTGGA
>JABWAN010000279.1 GCA_013361015.1 Candidatus Zhuqueibacterota bacterium
CGCAATCTCACCGACGAAGAGCGCGAACAAGTGGCGGGCTTCTTTCAAAAATATTATGAAGGCTTTGTGGCAAAGGTTGCGAAAGGCCGCAAACTTTCGGTGGAAAGAGTGAAGGAAATCGCGGAGGGGCACTTCTATTCGGGGGGTGATGGCAAAGCGCTTGGCCTCGTCGATGAAATCGGCGGTTTGATGACCGCGCTCGCCATTGCCAAGCAACGTGCGGGTTTTGCAGCAAATGAGGAGATTGAGATCATCGAGATTCCGCGCAACAAAGGTCTGTTCAATTTCGGCTCGCGGCTTTCACCCTTGCCCACACATGTTTCCGAAGATGCGATGCTGCAATATCTCAAAATGATGAGTGCGCGTCCAGGCCAGCCCTTGCCGATGATGATGCCGGGGACGTATCCGGATATAGAGTAAAGCTGCTCGTTGTGACGCTAAAACGAGCAGCTTGACTTTCGTAGCGTAGAGAAATATCTTTGGGCGTATTCACCACCAAGCCTGACACTCATTTTCAACATTCGAGGCTATTGTGATGACGCGAAACCGAGTTCATGAGATTCTTCTAAACTCGAAAGAAGTTGCTCGTCGGCAATACAAAGCCGAATTGAAAGGTATTTTCGGTTCCTTCGCGAGAAATGAGGCAAGCGCGGATAGCGATGTCGATGTTCTGGTCGAATTTCAGAAAGGGGCAACGCTTCTCGATCTGGCCGGCCTCGGCGATTTTCTCGAAGAAAAGTTGCAGCGCAAAGTAGATGTCGTTACCCCTGCCGCAATCCGACAGGAATTGAAAGCGCAAATCTACAGCGACATGGTGTATTTATGAAAAGAGAGTCACGCCTGTTCTTGCAGGATATACTCGAAGCTGCGCAGCACATCGAGCAGTTCGTGGCAGGATTCGAGTATTTGCAATTTCAGAATGATGACAAAACCAGCAGTGCGGTGATTCGAAAGCTCGAAATCATCGGAGAAGCTACGAAACAAATTCCCGACACTATTAAAACAAAATATCCCGAAATAAAATGGAAGGAAATAATGGGCATGCGCGATCGTCTGATCCACGGCTACTTTGGCGTAGACTATTCTTTGGTGTGGGATACCACGCAAACCGATATTCCGAAGCTCATCACTGAGATTTCCCGGGTTCTCAGAGAAATAGATCAAGAGGCCCAAGCGTCTAAGGCCAATTGATTTTAGTTTTTTGCGCTTATGCCAACTCGAATAGCGCAAGGCCTCGAATCTCCTCAAACTTTTTGGGGCATCATTCATGCCTCACACCTTCATCAGCTACGCCCGCGAAGACAACACTTTCGCTCTGCAATTGGCCCGCCTAGCCACACGCTCGTGCACAGAAAAGAATTTCGGAACTGTCAAAAGCCTCGCTGCTTTTCAAGCGGCTTTCGTGTGAGTCGCGATGGGCGCGGAAACTCGCGTCGTGGTTTCAACCGTGGCTCCAAACAACCTTGACCCAGTGGCGCGCGCAAACCACACGAGCACGAGCATCGCCGGCACTTCGATCAACGGGCCGACGACCGTTGCCAGCGCGACGGTCGGATTGAATGCGGTAATGGCGATGGCGATGGCAATTTCAAAATCGCGACCGGTAGAATTGAACGCGACCGCGGTCGCGTCTTTGTAATTGAAGCCGAGCTTCCAACCGGCGAGATACACCACGCCGAAGATGCTCCAAAAGAACAGCGTCATCGGTATCGCCAGCTTGAGAATGATGCCCGGTTCGGCGACGATCAAATCACCCTTGAGCGCAAACATCACGATGAGCGTGAACAGCAGGCCGATAATCGAAAGGCTATCGAGGTAGGTCTTCACTTTTTTGAAACCCTCCTCGCCATATTTTTTCACGCCCCAGCGCCGTGTGAAAAATCCCGCCACGAGCGGCAAACCGAGATAGAGCACGACGCTCTCCGCCACCAGCCACACATCAAAGCTGACCTCGCCCAACAACCACTTGGCATACACCGGAATGAGGATCATCTGCAGAATGGAATTCATCGCCACCAACACAATTGCCATGGCGGTATTGCCAAACGAGAGAAACGTGAAGATGATCACCATCGCGATGCAAGGCGCGAGGCCATAAAGCACCAAGCCGGTGTGAAAATCGCTGCCGGGCGTTAAAAAGAAATTGGCCAACAACAGCATCCAAAACGGCGCAACGGCGAAATTGAAGAACAGCACCACCAACAATTGCTTGGGCGATTTCACGGCGCGCCCGAGGTCTTCAAATTTGATGTTGGTCATGGCCGGATACATCATCAGAAACAAGCCGACGACCACGCCGAGCGCCAGCGTATTCGCCAGCGAGAAAGTGTAGGTGCCTTGAAAAATCGCAATGATGGCATCGATGGGCGGCGTGAGCTCAAAGTTCGAGATGCCGTAAATTTTGCCGACGCCGATGCCGATCACCATGCTGACGATGACGAATAGGGGCAGTGACTTGAAGTTCTGCAGCTTCTCCAAAATTTTTGCGACCACCATTTCGGTCTCCTTTCATCGCGCTAGCGGTTACAATAAAGTCTGCAATCTCTTTTCGATTTGATCTCGAATCTCCCGAAACTTGGCGAGACGTTGCTCCTCGGAGCCCGTGGCTGCCGCGGGATCTGCAAAGCTCCAATGCCATTGCGTTTTGTTGGTGGGAAAATACGGACAGGATTCTTTGGCGTTATCGCACACCGTGATCACATAATCAAACTCCATTCCCATGAATTTGTCAATGTGATCCGAGGTGTGCTGCGAGATATCAATACCCTTCTCCGCCATCGCCTGAATTGCCAGCGGATTGACGCGCGTCGATTGCGTGCCCGCGCTGAAGACGTCGTAACGCTCTCCCGCGAGATGTCGCAGCAGCCCTTCGGCCATTTGGCTGCGCGCGGAATTATGCGTGCAGATGAAGATGACGCGCGGTTTGGGATTTGCCATGCTACTTTCTTCTCCTTTTCTGCAAATTTTTGGTCATCACTGCGGCTGAAACGAAGCCAACGACGCAGCGACCGGCTTCGCGCAACGCCAGGCGTTGCTTTAATTTCGCTGCATCTTCGCTAAACTTTTGTTGGTTGAGATGGCGGCGCAACACTTTGAACAAATCCCGCAACAGCGGCGATTCTTCGCGGTCGAGACGGTAATACACCCATGTGCCCTCGCGGCTGGCCAGCAGCAAGCCGGCGTTTTTGAGAACGGTAAGATGATTGGAGATTTGATATTGCGGCAGCTCCAGCGCATCCACCATCTCGCACACACACAGCTCTGCGTCCGTTTGCAGCAGCAGGTTGATCAAGCGCAACCGGCTTTCATCGCCCAGCGCTTTGAAAATTTCGAAAGGTTTGGTCATGGCGTTTATATGCTTATATGCACTTTCTGGCATTCAGAGTACGCAGAAAATGCGCGCGGCGCAAGGCTTTTGTTGAAATTTTTCTGCGCAAATTTCCTGTTGCTTTCGAAGCCTCGCGGGGCGCGGTTAATTATTGGCAGTTGAATGGGGAAAATGGTATCTTGATGAAAGCTCGGCACGGCAAAATGCTCGCGCACGGTTTGCCGGTTGAGGCTCGAAGCCGTGCCTTGAGTCATTGCGTGGCCGCAATATCGAGTTAGTGATCTTTTCAAGCTAAGATTCTTTTGAGGAGAAAGATATGCAAAACCACTTGTATTCGCATGATCATGTGCAACGCCAGGTCAATTTGAATGAAAGAGAACCAAACGAGAATCTTTTCGCACTCACATTGAAACACCATGCACTCACCCTGCGTCACGACCGGACGCAAGTCCTCCAGATCAACGTCGGCGCGAAGTGCAACCAGACCTGTTCGCATTGCCATGTGAACGCCGGACCGGCGCGCACGGAAATTATGACGCGTGACACCATGAACCGCATTATTGTCTGGCTGTCGCGCACGGATATTCTTAGCGTTGATATTACTGGCGGCGCGCCCGAGATGAACCCTCATTTTCGTCATTTAGTTGAGAGTATAAAAAAGCTGGACCCGCGGCGCCGCATTTCGGATCGCTGCAACCTCACGATCCTTCTCGAACCGGGACAAGATGACCTGGCGGAATTTTTCGCGCACCATCAAGTCGAAATCATCGCGTCCCTGCCGTGCTATTCGCAGACCAACGTAGATGCGCAGCGCGGCGAGGGCGTGTTCGAAAAGAGTATTTATGCTCTGCAATCGCTGAATGCTCTCGGCTATGGGCGTGACGAAAATCTTCTGCTGCATTTGGTGTACAATCCGGGCGGCGCGAGTTTGCCGGGGCCGCAGGCGTCGTTGGAAGCCGCCTACAAACGCGAACTGGAGCGCGACTATGGCATCGTTTTCAACCGGCTTTATACTCTGGTCAATGTTCCGCTCGCGCGTTTCGCCAACCGATTGCGGCAAGCGGGCCGCCTTGCAACGTATCAGGAATTGTTGCTCAATGCCTTCAACCCCAATACCGTTGCAAACCTCATGTGCCGCACCATGCTGAACGTCGATTGGCGCGGAAAGGTTTACGATTGCGATTTCAACCAGATGCTCGATCTGCCGTGGCGCGCCGAGCAGCAATTTTACCTGTGGGACATTGATCCGGAGCAGGTGAAGGAGTGGCCCGTGGTTACCGGCGATCATTGTTTTGCGTGCACGGCCGGCGCCGGTTCCAGTTGCGGCGGGGCGTTGGTGTCATGAGAATTCCGGGGCGATAGCTTGCTTGCATTGAGAGGCGCAAGTGCAATTTCAGAATTCGCCAACGTCGAGCAGCGGAATATATCCAATCTCTTTCACGACGCTCTGCCCCTCTTCACTCAACACCCATTCGATGAAGGCTTTCACTGCACCGGTGGGCTTGTTAAGCGTGTAGAAATAAAGATAGCGCGTGATTGGGTATTTCCCGTTGCGCGCGTTTTCTTCGGTGGGGCTTACGCCCTCGAGGTTGCAATGCACGAGGTCTTTGCCATAGGCGAGGCCGCCATAACCGATCGCTTGAGGGTTACGGCCAATCTCTTCCACCATGGCGGCAGTAGTCGGCATCATGATCGCGTGCTCTGCATAATTTTGTCCGCTCAACACGTGCTCTTGGAAATAGAGATAGGTTCCGGAGCTGGGATTGCGCATGAACACGAGGATGGGTTCATCTTTGCCGCCGAGCGCTTTCCAATTCGTGATCTCCCCCGTGAAGATCGCCTGCACTTGTTCGAGGCTCAAGTTGCGCACGGAATTTTCCGGATGCACATAAATGCTCAACGCATCCTTTGCGACTAAGAACGAAAGGCCGAGAAAATCCTGCTGCTTGACTAACCGTCGCACTTCTTGCGGACGAATAGGGCGCGAGGAAGTGCAAATCTGAACTTCGCCTTTGATCAACGCCGCAATGCCGGTGGCCGAGCCGCCGCCTTCGGTATAAATCGAAACGCCGGGCGTGCGTTTCATGTATTCCTCCGCCCACCGTTGCGTGAGAAAGACCATGGTGTCCGAACCTTTGATCTTGAGCACGGGCGAAGTGAGCGGTCGCGTCATGCTGCAGGCGCAATAGCAGAGAGCGAATACAAGCAGATAGGTCTTCATTTGGAGCGATTCTCTCTTATGTCATCCGAAGAAATTACGTTGCCGCATGGCGATACTCGAACCTGTTGCAAGCCGGCGTTCTTCCTTCTGTCATCTCCCAAGGAATTGCCTCAATAAAAGCATTGTGCCCAGTGCGGAAAAGATCCCTTCGGGATGATAAAAATAAGAAGGAACACTGACGCAATCTAACGGTCGCCGCAAGAATTAGCGTTTCTCCGCGATCGTGCGCAGCCGCGTATTTACGAACGGCGTTCCGTCACGCCATTGCGGCGCGTCTTTCATATCCGCAAGCGCATAGCAGAATGCGAAGAGAATTTGGCAGTGCTGCTGCGCGGCGCGATAGTTGATTGGTTGTTTGAGATCATCAAACGGCGTGTGATAGATGTCTCTTCCCCAGGTGATGATGCGCTGCAAGCCTTCTTGCAAAGAAGTATTGCGATAGTGATAGCCTTCCATGAGCAGAATCGCCGGAATGCCGGCGTTTGCAAAAGCGAACTGATCCGAGAGCGCAAATGCAGTGCTGTTGGAAAACGGCGCGGGGATGGGCGAAGTTTTGAGATGCAGTTCGCGCACGATTTCTTCCAACACTTCCCCTAAAGTGGAAAGCTCCGCTCCGACGCCAACCACGTCCTCAAACGTGTCGAACATGGCCAGGCCGTCAACGTTCACGTTGGCTGCGGTTTGATACAGCGGCACGAGCGGATGATCGGTGTAATACGTCGAACCGAGCATGCCCTTTTCTTCGCCTGTGAGAAAGAGAAACACCAGCGAGCGCGCCGGTGGTTGCGGTAACGCAGCGAAGGCTCGCGCAATTTCCAACACGGCCGCCACGCCCGCCGCATTGTCAAACACGCCGTTGTAAATCGAATCGCCTTGCATGGCCGGACCGATGCCGAGATGATCGTAATGCGCCGAGATGAGCACACACGAATCTTTGCGCTGCGGATCGCGGCCTTGCAATTTGCCCACGACGTTTGCGGCTAGAAAATCGCGCTGCTGAAAATAGCCTCGAAATGACGCTCGCGCCGGCAAGGAGAAACTGCACAGTGTGTTCGTCGCGTCCATTTTGAAAAGCTCGTCCAATGAATACGCTGCGTCTTCGAACAAGCACGCAGCGGATTCCGGATTGAGAATGACGCTGAGATTTCGCGTGATACTGTAATAGAGACTGATGTCCTCAAACGCAAATTCCCGTTGTCGCTCTGGCCAGGGTCTGTTTGATGACGTGCGCGGCGTGGGAATCATGATGCTGCCCACGGCGCCGCGCGCGAGCGCGAGCGTTTGTTTGGAGCGCGGCAATGAATGCTGCGTAGCCTGCTCGCCGTCAAAGTAGCGCATGTCGTTGGAACGCGGTTCGCCTTCGAAGAACACCACGATCTTGCCTTCCACTTCCAGCGTTTGATAGTCGTTGTAATCATACTCCGGCGCTGTGATGCCATAGCCCACAAACACGAGTGGCGCCGGCTTGGGAATGAAAGCTTGCGCGCCCGCATTGTCGAGCAAATAATCTTGCCCCAATTTCAACGTGAGTTC
>JABWAN010000280.1 GCA_013361015.1 Candidatus Zhuqueibacterota bacterium
GAATACGCGCTTGCACTTTGGCATTTTAGATCTGCAAAATTGAGATAAAAAAAGGCCGGAAGAACTCCCGGCCTTTTTTTGTTGAGCAATTGCGCAGAGAACTACAGCACTTGTTTGCCTTCCAATTCATCCGCGAGCACGCTCGCGTCATAGAGCTTGCGCAACGCTTCGATCATATAAGCGGTGTGCACGGCCACGGCGCGATTCGTTTCAATGTTATAAACATAGCGCCCCACCAAGCTTTCGATATTGCCGTCGAAGATCAAGCCCACAATTTCACCCGCTTTGTTGATGACCGGCGAGCCGGAGTTGCCGCCGATGATGTCGGTAGTGGCCACGAAGTTGGCGGGCGTGGACATGGTGAGGCGATCTTTGCGTTCGATAAAACGCGGCGGCAAATCGAACGGCGGCTTCAAGCCGAAGCCATAGGCGCGATCGTACAAGCCATAGATCGTGGTCATGGGTTGGGCTTTGGTGCCGTTCATCGAATAGCTCGCGACGGTGCCATAAGACAAACGCAGTGTGAAGGTCGCGTCCGGGTTCACCGACTTGCCATACACCGCGAAACGCGCCTTGCCGATTCTCTCGCCGGCGCTCGTCTCCACGCTGTGCACGTTGGTTTCGAACCACTTGTCCATTTCGCGCGCCATGGGATCGAGTTTGCGCACGATGACGATTAGTGGATCGGTCGAGGCTGCGATTGCTGCTTCGCCGCCCTCTGCGAGGCTTTTGCGCACGGTGGGATCGGCGAGCTTGGTGCCGTTGATCAATTCTTTCGCAACTTCTGCAGCCGGGCGTCCATTCAACACCAATTTGATGAATGGATCATTTGCGCCGAGCTGGTCCAATGATTCCTGCAAGCCGTCGGCGAGCATCATCTCTTCCAATTGCGGATACACCGGCGCGGGCGAGAAGAGGCGGAAGCGCAGCGACTCCAGTTGTGAATCATGAAAGCCTTCGAGACGTTCGCCATCCGGCTTTTTGATTTCCGTGACGTATTGCACCAAAGTGAGAGCGATGGCGGCGAGCCGCGAGCCGCGCAACGCGCGGTAACGCGCCGGCTTGAGCATTTCAAGTTGCTTCTTCTCCGCTTGGGCGATTTCATCCCATGCCGTACCGTAGAGTTTTTTCAGCTCGGGGTTGGCCATGACTTGCGCGCGGAAATCGTTTTCGTCTTGCTGTTTTTTTGCCATCACTTTGGCATCGAGCAAGCCGTTGTATTCGCCCGTCCATGCTTTGAGGGCGTTTTCAATGCCGAAGATCTGGCCTTGTGCTTGCCGCGCTTGCTCTTCGCCCATTGTAGAATAGCGCCGCAAGACTTCCAAACGGCGTTTGTAGAGTGCGAGGCGATAAGGATAGGAATGATCGCGTTGAAATTCGATCTGCGCCAGCGTGTGCAAACGATTGGTGGAGCCGGGATGGCCCGAGACGAAGACCAGTTCGTTTTCCATGGCGCCGTTGGTGTTCCATTTGAGATAATCTTTGGTGCGCAGCGGCTGGTCGTTTTCATATACGCGCATCAGGGTCATATCAAGATCGTGGCGGGGGAACGTAAAGTTATCGGGATCGCCGCCAAAGAATGCGATCTGCTGTTCCGGCGCAAACACCAGCCGCACGTCGGTGTACTTTTTATAGCGATACAGCCAATACTCGCCGCCTTGATAGAGCGGCACAATGTCCGAGCGCAAGCCCGTGGCTTCCAAGCTTTCCTTTTCAATCTTCGCGATTTCAGCCTTGCGCGCATCGAGCGCGGCTTTGTCGGTCATGCCTTTCTTCACGGCGCCGAGCACGCGCGCTGTGACCTCTTCCATGGAAACCAAAACATTCAGCTCGAGATCCGTGCATTTGATTTCTTCGGCCATAGACTTGGCATAAAAGCCGTCTTCCACATAATCTTTCTGCGGTGAAGACATTTTTTGCAGTTGCCCGCGCGCGACGTGATGATTGGTGAGCACCAGTCCGTTTGGACTCACAAACGAGCCGGAGCCGCCGTCATTAAAACGGACACTCGCCAGCCGGATGTGATCGAGCCATTCTTGCGTGGGGGTAAAGCCGTAACGTTCTTTCAGCAGCTTCAACGGAGGATTGTCAAGCGTCCACATGCCTTCGTCGGGCGGAAAAGCTGCGCCGGCGAGCAGGAACGCGAACAATATCGTGAGCGCGAGTGCGCCCGTGCGAAAACGCCATGATTGCTTCGGCATAAATCTCCTTTAGAGTAAATTGTTTTTTGAGCTTTTCCTTTCTCTCATTTTCACGCTCCGCGTGTGCGATATCTTGGGGAAAACGTCTATTCTTTCGTGCAGGCCTGCTTATAAAACTCCACCACTGCTTTCAAGCGATTCACCAATGAGGCTTCTTTCACGAAGAGGTTGAGAATGCCGTCTTTAAAGCGCAGCCATTGCCACGCTTCCAGCTTGATTTCGCCAACCTGCGTTTGCTGCGCGGCAATGTACAACAAAAAATCTCCGCTTTCAACCAACTGCAAGCCGAATTTGCTTACGGGAAACACATTGTATAGAAATAATGAAACTTGCATGGAATCGGCTTGCAGAGCGGCGCGATAAACGACCGGCCCAATGCGATTGTCTTCCTGCCGAATGTAAAAAGTTGTATCGAGCGGCAACCGGTGAAATGCCGGAATTTTCACTTGCGCGTGCGCGCGCGGATGTGCAATGGCCGCGCTTTCTTTGAAAAACGTTTTCATCTTCTTTTCGGATTGGGAGTAATATTGCAGGCCCGCGAGCTTTTCCGGTGCGGCCAGCATATTGGCGAGCTGCAGCAGCGCCGTGTGCGTGCGGATCCGCTCGTGCGCATGCAGCAAAAGTTTGTAAGGACGGTGCTGCGGAAACACGTTCGGCAATTGTGATGGAAGTTCGCCTTTGTGATAGATGGCAATCTGCAGCCCTTCCTGCTGTTGCGCCCAGCACAACAGTGGTGAAAAACTTGTGAGGCTAATTAATAGCAGCAACATGGCGTGCGCGTAGGAATTCATAACTGTCCCGGTGCATGGTTATGCGGATTTCTTTGGAGCAAACGAGTTCTCAAAACGCCATATTGAAAGAAACTTCTTGGCATTACGCAAACGCAAAATTACTTCTATTTCGAGCAAGAAGGGGTTGTTTCCGGAATGACATGAGGAAGGAGAGTGAAAAAAACGCACGAGCAGAGCGGCATATTCTTAACTCAAGTCGTGACGCTGCAGAGTTTGCAATAACAGCTCACCATAGCGCTCCGCCAGCTTTTGATTTGCAAACCCGAGCCAGCCGAGATCGGCATGCGCATTGGCCGGGCCGTCGAACGTGGCGCCGCTGGGTGAAAGAATGACGGCGCCGGCTTCCTGTGCAATCAGCCACGACGCGAAATCATACGGATGTGAGCAAAGCATCGTCGCCTGTCCGCGCCGCAACAACGCGCGATTCATATTGGGCCGAATGTCAACAACAATTTTTTCCTGGCCGCGCACCAGAGCATAAAGCTGGCCGCCCGTCGACAAATGTTGATCTGCAAAAACAAGCGCAGGGTCCGCGGCATGTTCCGCGAGCGCGGCGCGAAGAAAATCTTCCTCCAGAGCTGCCATTGCGGTCTTGCCATGCTGAAAGAAATTAACGAACGAAACGAAACAGTGTTTGAGTTCAGTGTCAAGGTTCGCGCGCAACGGTGACACGCTCACTTCATGCGTGAGCAAATTTTCCACCTGGCGATACGCGCCTCGCCCGGCAGCAGCCCAAAGCGTGTCGGCATACAAATATTTCGGCAACGGAATTTCGGTTTGCAGTGCGAAGCGAGTTTCGGAAAGCCGCGTGGCCTCGCCGCGTTCAGGAAAAATGCCCGTAAGAATCCAGCCGCTGGATTTGGCGTACATCACGAGCCGCGTGCCGTCGATGGGATCGAAGAGCACGCGGAAGGCCGGAGCACCTGTGCCGAACTGGAGCGTGCCGCCGGACTCGAATTCTCCCACAAGTAAAAACGCAGGCGCTTCGTGCTGATGCGCCTCGAGATATTCGAACAGCAGTTTTTCTGCGATTTGATCCACGCCGAAAATCGTGTCGACTTCAATCGTCGCCGCAACGGCAGTCAATGCACTCATGCTTTGATGCGCGAGTGCATGTCGCAAGCCTTCGCGCATGTGCCGATGCGCACCCCAAAGTAGGATTGCAAGTTTTTCCAGCGGAGAACTTTTATCCAGTTTAAAATCGGGGAGAGCAAAAGGGGGATGCACGAGAGTTGATCCTTTGTAAATGTTCGCGGACGCACACGGGATTGGGCGCACCTGTGAAAAATAAAGTGCGTTTATGAGGCAAAAAGCCGTTGTTTGAGCTATGCTGCTGCGCTATATTGTTCCGTCATCAAATTGGAAGGTCTGCACAGATAGAATCCGAAGGAGCCTAAGATGCACTGCTACTCTTGCCACGCCGAGATTGATCTGGACGGCCGGCCGAGCCGCAAAGACACGTGCCCCCAATGCGCCGCGTATTTGCATTGCTGCCGCAATTGCCGTTTCTATGACGTGCATGCCCACCATCAATGCCGCGAGCCGCAAGCCGAATTCGTGCAGGACAAAGAGTTCGGCAATCTTTGTGACTGTTTTGAAGTAGCCACAGTTGCGCCCACGAAATCCTTTGATCGCGCGGCAGAGGCGAGAAAAAAATTGGAAGAGCTGTTCAAGAAGTGATAGCCGGCTCATTTGCGCGGAGAATAAATCGTCAATCTCCCTTGTTTGCCCTGTCCTTCATTCGCGATAATAAGTGTGCCGTCGCTCGCTATCGCCAAGCCTTCGGGCTGGGGATTGATTGCCTTCTTCAGTTCCGACACTCCTAAAATTTTTCCCGCGGCATTGATTTCCACGATCGCAAAGCCGTTATAAGCCAGCACAAAGAAGTTGCCAGTTTGCGGGTGCCGTTCAATGGCAGAGGGATTGAATTCCTTCTTGCCGGTTTGCGCAAGAATCTCGCGCAGCGGCAACACGAAACGCGGCTTGGGATCGAGCTGATAGGTTTTCAATGAAAACGCATACACGGCTTTGTCTTTACCCAAGCCTTTGCCGCCGTCGCCTTTGCATGCCAGCAACAGACAATCGGTGACGGGATCATAGGCCAAACCCTCCACGTCGTGCTTGACTGACAACGGCGTTTTGAACACGTCATACTTCACGCTCTTTCCGGTTTGCGCTTCACGAAAGCGATACAACGCGCCGCTGCTATTCACGATAAAGATCGTATCCTGTTTGACGGCGATGCCCTCGAAATCGCCGGTGATGGTAAACATGCCGAGTGAAAAACGCTTTACTTCCTTCCCGGTTTTATAATCGATTTCGAACACGACTCCGGCTTCGTCGTTATGGCAAAGCAATCGCCCGTTTTGGGTGAAGGCTAGCCCGGAAATCTCGTTGAGCGCGTTGGGAAGTTTCACGGCTTGGGCTTGCTCGTCGCCGAAGTCGTAGCTAGAAATCATGTTGTCTTTTTGTTGTGGAAGCAAAGCCGGCGGATGCGCAGGGGGCACGTGAAAGCACGGCGCATGCAAAATAAGCGCTACAGTCAAAAGAATGAAGTTATTCATGTCCAATTCGTATCGTTGAAAGATGACAATCGCTCTATCACTTTGCTGTGTTATCGGTGTCCTTCATTAATTCGCGAATGCCGCCGAGTGCGCCGAGCACGCCGGTAGCTTCATAGGGCACGTAAATGACCTTGTTGCCGCTGCCCTGCACCATGTCTTTGTACGCCTCGATATACTTGACGGCAAGGAGATATTGCGCGGGATCGGACTTGCCCGCGCGCAATGATTCAGTCACAGCGCGAATCGCTTCGGCTTCAGCATCGGCCACGCGCTGAATTGCAGCAGCCTGCCCGTCGGCGCGCAAAACCTCCGCTTGTCTTTGGCCCTCGGCTTCAGCGATCTGTGCCTGGCGCTTGCCCTCCGCAGAAAGAATCGCGGATTGCTTCTGCCCTTCGGCCTCCAAAATCGTGGCGCGTTTATCACGCTCGGCGCGCATTTGTTTCTCCATCGCAATGCGCACATCCGGAGGCGGCACAATGTCCTGCAACTCTACGCGATTTACTTTCACGCCCCACTTGTCCGTGGCATCATCGAGTACGAGGCGCAGCTTGCGGTTAATGGTGTCGCGGCTGGTCAGCGTTTGATCGAGCGAGAGCTCGCCGATGATATTGCGCAATGTCGTTTGCGTGAGTTTCTCGATTGCGTCGGGCAGGTTGGAGATTTCGTAAACCGCTTTGGTGGGATCGGTGATTTGGAAATAGAGCAGCGCATTGATTTCGATTTGCACGTTATCCTGTGTGATCACATTCTGGCGCGGGAAATCATATACTGTTTCGCGCAGGTCGATATGATCCACGAAGAGTTGCACGATGTAAGACTGGCCGCCGGCGGTGTCTTGCTTCACATAACGCCACATAATCTTGCGCGGTTTATCGATGAAAGGCCAGATGACATTCACACCGCTCGTCAAGGTCGTGTGATATTTTCCTAAACGCTCGATGATGACCACTTCCGCTTGCGGCACGATACGCAGACCGCGCACAACCATCAAAATGATTAGAATCAAAATAGTCAGCGCAATAACCTGTACCGGTTCCATTGCTCCTCCTTCGTTGATGGTTCCTGGTTGTTGGGTGCTTGTTGCTCGTTGCTTGTTGCTGGCAACTCCTTTCGTGCAACACCAGAAACCAGCAACCAACAACGAACCACAAGTTTTTCACAAATACGGCGAGCCGCCATTCGGCCCGACGATGAGCTTGTTGCCTTCCACGCGCAGAACGCGCACGTGGCTACCGGTGGATAAAACCAAATCGCCCTCGCTGCGGCTGGACCAAATCTCTCCTTCGACTTTGACTGAGCCTTGCCAGCCCGTGACTTCTTCTTGTGCAATGCCGATCATGCCCACAAGACGCTCGATATTCGTGCGCGCTGCCGGGTTATTACGATTGATGAGAAACTTCATCAAAATCGGACGCACGGAAATGAAGACCACGAACGTCGCGCTGGAGAACACCAGCAATTGCACGGTCACGCCGAAATCCAGTGCGGCCGCTACCGCCGCGGCAAAGCAGCCGAACGAAAA
>JABWAN010000281.1 GCA_013361015.1 Candidatus Zhuqueibacterota bacterium
TTTTTAAAAATGCCCTGCGCCACAAGCTGCGCTCGTTTTTGACGATGCTCGGCATCGCGATCGCAGTGTTGGCGTTCGGGTTGATTCGCACCGCAATTGACGCGTGGTACGCGGGCGTGGAAGCCTCGGCGCAAAATCGTTTGGTGACGCGCAGCGCGGTGTCGCTCGTGTTTCCGTTGCCGCTGGCATATCGCGAGCAAATCGCGAAAGTGCCGGGCGTGGAAAGCGTGGGCCTCGGCAATTGGTTCGGCGCCTACTATCAAGACCCGAACAATTTCTTCGCGAATTTTGCGATTGATGAAGCGTATCTCAACATGTATCCGGAGTTCGTGGTGCCGCCGGAACAGAAGGCGGCTTACCTCAAAGAGCGCAATGCCTGCATCGTCGGCCGCAAGCTTGCCACGCGTTTCGGTTGGAAGCTTGATGACAAAGTGCAGCTCATCGGCACGATCATTCCCGGCAATTGGGATTTCGTGATTCGCGGCATTTATGACGGCCAGTTGCCCACCACGGACGCGACGCAGTTCCTGTTTCAGTGGGATTACATGAACGAACGCATCAAGCAAGAGATGCCGGGCCGCGGGGACGACGTCGGCTGGTTCATGGTGAAGATAGCAAACAACGCCAACCCCGCGCAAATTTCGGAAGCGGTTGATGCGACTTTCAAAAATAGTTATGCGGAAACCAAAACCGAAACCGAGCGCGCGTTTCAGCAGAGCTTCGTGTCGATGTCGGGCACGATTCTCACCGCGCTGCAAGTCGTGTCGATCGTGGTTGTGTTCATCATTCTACTCGTGCTCGCGAACACCATGGCGATGACTGCGCGCGAACGCATGGCGGAATATGCCGTAATGAAGACGCTCGGTTTCCGCCCGTTTCACATCATCGGCTTAATCGCCGGCGAATCGTTGTTCATCGCGCTGGGCGGCTTCGTGCTCGGCTATCTCCTATTGGTCGGATTGCTCAAAGGCTTGGAGCCTGTGATTACCGAATACATGAGCGGCTTCTTCCCAGTATTTGAATTGAAAGACAGCACGGTCGTGCTTGCGTTTCTCGCGGCCCTGCTCACCGGCGTCGCTTCGGCGTTGTTTCCGATTTGGCGGGCGGTGCGTATGCGCATTGCCGACGGCCTACAGCGGGCGATGTTTGCGACTTTGCCGGCCGCTTCCGGCAATCTTTGGCAACGCCTCTTGATGGGCTTGGTCAAATTTCTTGCCGTCGTGTTCGCGGTGGCGGCGGTCGCGGCCATTTACTTCGCGCTGCACTACGCTTGGGCAAACGGCGTATGGAAAAATCTCTTGGCAGCGCGATATGAACAACTCGGCCCACTGGTGTTGGATTTGATTTTGTTCCTCGGCCTCGTGGGTCTAGCATGGCGCTTCGCACGCGGCCCGCGCCAAACTGTGCTGGCGAATTTGTGGACGCAGCGCCTCACCACTTCGCTCACGCTTTCGGGCGTCGCGCTCGTTGTGTTCGTATTCGTCGCCGCGCTCATGCTCGCGAATGGTTTGAAGGAAACATTGGTGGCCACCGGCTCGGAGGATAATGCCATCATCATTCGGCGCTCTTCACAAGCGGAGATGCAAAGCTTCCTCGAACGCGAGCAGGCCAGCATTATCAAAACGCAACCGGAAGTGCTCGTCAAAAGCGACGGCTCGCCCCTGGCAACCAGTGACGTGGTCGTGTTGATCTCCCTTCCCAAAAAAGTGACGGACGAACCTGCGAACGTTGTAGTGCGCGGCGTTGCGCCGCTTGCCGCGGAGATTCGGCAGAAGCAAGTGAAGCTCGTAGCAGGCCGCATGTTCGGCACCGGCTTGCAGGAAGTCGTCATCGGCAAAGCGCTGCAAGAGCGCTTTCAAGGTTGCGAAATCGGCGGCTCTCTGCGCATGGCAAGCACGGAATGGAAAATCGTCGGCGTGTTCGACGGCAACGGCACCGGCTTCGATTCCGAAGTATGGGGCGATGTCGAAGTGATGGGCCCCGCGTTTCGCCGGCCCGGTTTTTCTTCCGTAACGGTGAAGCTCAAGGACGCGGACCAATTCGAAGCGCTGAAAACGCGGCTGGAAAATGATCAACGCATGGTGGTGGATGTCAAGCGCGAGAAGGATTATTATGAAGAGCAATCGCGCATGATGGCCAACTTCATCGGCATCCTCGGCCGCGTGGTAACCATCATTTTCAGTTTCGGCGCCATGGTCGGCGCGATGATTACGATGTATGCCGCGGTCGCGAATCGCACGCAGGAAATCGGCACGTTGCGCGCCATCGGGTTTCGCCGCCGCAGCGTGCTCGCCGCATTTTTGGTCGAGGCCGTGTGCCTTTCTCTCCTCGGCGGTGTGGCCGGTCTGGTCGCTTCCTCCGCATTGAATTTGATTACGGTTTCGACCACGAACTGGGGCACGTTTTCGGAACTGGCGTTCGGCTTCGATCTTTCGACGGAGATTACCGGACGCGCGTTGGTGTTCGCCATCATCATGGGCTTGTTCGGCGGCTTCCTGCCCGCGGTGCGTTCCTCGCGATTGAAGATCGTCGAAGCTTTGCGCACGGGATGAAAAGGCGCTACGGCATGGGGCAGGGACCATAGCGTGCACCTTGCACGCTTTGCTCCCTGCCCTTGCCCCACGCGCGTTTAACCCGCGAAGGAGGATGGAGCTCACCATCGTTCTCACCAATTCTCTGTATGCCATCATCGGCGGCGCGATCACCATCCTTTTTTTGTTCATCGGTTTCAAAAGTGCCGATCACCTCACGCGTGTGCACGCTGCCACAGAATTGGCAAAGCGCAACCAAGCCGTCGGTATGATGGTGCGACGCATGTTAGCCGCATGGAATCAAGTTTAGGAGCTGCATATAACAATGAGAACTCAATACTTCACAGCGACAAGCCTCGATGGCTTTATTGCTACTGAGAATGACTCACTCGACTGGCTGTTTCCGCTTGGCGACCTGAATAACTCCAGCTATCCAGAGTTCATTTCAGAGGTGGGGGCATTGGCAATGGGATCGGCAACATACGAGTGGATGATACGCAACGCAGAAAAGGTGGCCGCTGAGGTCGGCTCAACGTGGCCGTATGCTCAGCCGGCCTGGATCTTCTCTAGCCGCAAGCTTCCAATAATTGAAGGCGCGAACATCCGATTTGCCAATGGAGATGTGCGCCACTCCCACACTGAAATGCGAGCTGCTGCTGGCACCAAAAACATCTGGATCGTTGGAGGCGGAGATCTCGCGGGCCAGTTCTACGATGCTGGTTTGCTGGACGAACTTATCATTCAAGTTGGTTCGGCCACCCTTGGCAAGGGTAAGCCACTCTTCCCTCGCAGAGTCCTAAGCCCGGTTCTGCACCTGATGTCTGTTCGCCAGATGGGTGCTGGCATGGTGGAGTTGCGCTATGAAGTACACAAAGGCAGCCGGAGTGGAGCCGCCTGACAATTCGTTCAAGCATTCATCGATTAAAAACCTAATCCTCATTCCGGTTTTGATTAAGCTGGCGATCATGCCGCTGCGGTTGGTGGTGAGTTGATGAACCGCTCAAATCTTCCGTGCAATAAGGACGCCGGCGGCAGCGCGTTGCTAAGCATTGCCTGGCTGGTTCCGATCTTTGGAATTTATTGCGCGCCGGTTGACGAAATCGAGTGACTATCCCTCCCGTACCGGTCGGCTCTTCGCGTTCGCGCTGCTCGGACCGGTGTTGTTTGCCGCTCTGTTTGCTATGGCCTTCCAATTGCCCGCCGGAAGCCTGTGGCAAATGTTGTTGGTTGTCGCTGCGACGGTGGGAAGTCTCGTGATCGCACGCCGGGCCTGGCCTGCAGTATGTGGGTTTTGCAGGAGCGCGGATAAAGCTTCCAGGTTTATCCGCGTTTCTGGCAAATCTGCTCACAGAAGGCTTTGGGAGGTTAGGCTCGCCCATATCGAGTTTACCTCATCACAAACGAATGCCTCCAATAGCGACCGACAAAACCTGGCGCGTCTTCGACAAAGCCCGTCAGCAAAAATGGCGCATCGAAATTCTTTTTGAAGACGATGCGCTTTTGGTGTTGCATAAACCCGCGGGCTTGCCCGTCATTCCCGAGCGCTATCATCCCGAGTGGCCGTGCTTGCAGAGCATAGCGAACGAACAACTCGGAACGCGCGTCTTTGCCGTGCATCGCATTGATTTGGAAACGAGCGGCGTGCTGTTGTTCGCAAAGAACGCCGAGGCGCACCGCGAGCTGTGCCGGCAATTTGCCGCGCATGAAGCGGAAAAAATTTATTGGGCGTTGGTACGCGGCGAAGTTGCGAGCGACGAGCAAACGATTGACCTGCCTTTGTCCCCGCATCCGAAAAAGCCCGGCGTGACGATTGTGAACAAGCAGGGCAAACCCGCGCGCACGCACTGCCGCGTGTTGGAGAGATTTCGCGGTTTCACTTGGGTGGAATTAAAGCCGCAAACCGGCCGGCAGCATCAAATTCGCGTGCACCTCAAAGCGCTCGGGCATCCGCTGCTTGTTGACTCGCTCTATGCGAACACGGAGGCGTTTTTTCTCTCTACACTCAAGAGCAGCTATCACAAAAAGGAGGGCGAAGCCGAGCCGTCCCTCATTCGACGCTTGACATTGCATGCGCAACAGCTTGGGATTTTCCATCCCACCACCAAAGAGCGCATGACTTTCACCGCAGAGGCGCCGAAGGATTTCAATGCCGCGTTGAAGCATTTGCGGAAGTACGCGGCGAAACGTTGAATGTGATAGCCCCATACTCTTGATCGAAGTTTTTCTTTTGTTGGGTCGCTGCTCCACCGAGGTTTCATCTTTGCTTGTTTATCTCACCTTTATTTTTTCAAGCGCGCTGACTTAAAGCGCTGCGCAGACTTCATCCCACCCCCTCAAGCTGATTTTCAAAATCCCCTCCCTAAAGAAGCCCTCGCTGCGAAGAGCGGTAGCGATTGCGGCCGCTTTTTTTCACCAATCAAAATCGTTGAAACTTTCAAAACCCTGTCGTATCTTGGCCGCACTTCACAGCACGCCTTGATTCATTTTTGAAATTGCGACGATGAAAGTCTATCTCGAAACCTACGGCTGTCAGATGAACGAATACGATTCCGAGTTGGTTCGTTCGATTCTCACCAGCCATAAACATGAATTCACGCCCTCGCTCGATCACGCCGAGGTGGTTTTGCTCAACACCTGCGCGATTCGCGAGCACGCGCACGAAAAGATTTTTTATTTGCTCGATCATCTCAAAGGCCGCAAGCGCCGGCAAAAGGGGTTGGTCGTTGGCGTGCTCGGCTGCATGGCGCAAAGCTTGAGAAAAGAGATCATCGAGCGGGCGCCGCATGTCGACATCGTGGCCGGCCCGGATAGCTACAAACGCTTGCCCATGTTGATTGAAGCCACGCGCCATCACACCGAACAGGCATTCGACTTCTCGCTCTCCGAATTTGAAACCTATTCGGACATCGCGCCGCAACGCGTGCCCGGCGTGAATGCGTGGATCGCGATCATGCGCGGCTGCGATAATTTTTGCACCTTTTGCGTGGTGCCTTATACGCGCGGCCGCGAGCGCAGCCGCGAGTTAGCGAACATCGTGCTCGAGGCCGAGCGTGTTGCGTCGGAAGGTTTCAGGCAAATTACTTTGCTCGGCCAAAACGTGAACTCGTATCGCAACGACGAGTACGACTTCGCCGATCTCATGCAAGCCGTTTCCGAAGTGAGCGGCATCGCGCGGGTGCGTTTCACTTCTCCTCATCCCAAAGATTTTCCCCGCAAGCTGCTGCACGCGATGGCGGCCAATCCCAAGCTCTGCAAGCACATTCATCTTCCGCTCCAGGCCGGCAGCGACGGCGTGCTCGAACGCATGAAGCGCACTTATACGCGCAAAGAATTTCTCGCGCTCGTGGCAGAAATTCGCGCGTTGATGCCGGAAGTATCGCTCACCACGGACCTGATTTGCGGCTTTTGCGGCGAGACCGACGCGGATTTTGAGCAAACGCTCGAAGTTGTGCGTGAAGTGGGCTTCGATTCCGCGTTCACGTTCAAATACAGCGAGCGCAAAAACACGATGGCCTCGCGCCAGTTTCCCGACGACGTGCCGGAAGAGGTGAAGCAAGAACGCCTGTTGCGTTTGGCGGAGCTGCAAAAAGAAATCACACACGAGCGCAACGTTGCGGAGTTGGGCAAAGTTTACGAAGTGCTCGTCGAAACGCCGAGCAAGAAGGATGGCAATCAATGGCTGGGCCGCACGGATCATTTCAAGCCAGTGGTCTTCTCGGGTAATGTGCAGGCCGGCGACTTGGTGAAAGTGCGGATTGAAGCGCACGGCGCGAATACGCTCATGGGCGCAATGGTGCGGGATTATCGGAGGACGCTCAGGGTTTATCAGGAAGCATGTTGCGTGTAAGCTTAGATGGAGTTGAGCTTGCTCTATGGATTATGAATGGGACCCCGACAAAGCTGCTTCCAATGAACGAAAACATGGAATCAAGTTTGTCGATGCCATTGGCGCGATAGAAGACTCATGGGGTCTAACCGCACAAGAAGAATATGTTGACGGCGAATTACGCTTTGCTACAATAGGATTGGATTTTCGATTTCGCATCATTGTCGTTGTGTATACATATCGCGAAAATAACATTCGATTGATCACGGCACGACCGACAACAAAGAACGAACGGAGAGCATATGAAAGTAAAAGAATATGATTTCAGTAATGCCAAGCGCGGGGCTGTTGTCAATCCCCCGCTAGGCACGACGCTCATCAATTTTCGCATTGAAGATGAAATTCTCGATTGGTTTCAAGAACAAGTAAATCAAGCCGGCGGCGGAAACTATCAAAGGCTCATGAATGAAGCGTTAAGAGAATACATTGAGCATCGCGCTAGAAAAGATCCCTACGGGATGACACCATGAGTGATCAAGAAAAATCGCGATGTTAACCTTAACAGACTTGTCTGGACACATTGATCAAGCCGTCTGGATTTCCGACGATCGCATCTCCGCTCTGGCTTCGCAACGCAGCGGCGGCATCGAGCAGATCGATTTTCACGGCAGCCAGCCTGTCAGCCGCAATGCCAAGCTTTTGCAGCATCCCGAGGGC
>JABWAN010000282.1 GCA_013361015.1 Candidatus Zhuqueibacterota bacterium
ATCCCGGATGCGACTTTGATCGTCAGTGGTCCGTCTCTGCGCCTCAATCTCGACTCAGTATTTGTCGACGATGATCGCGAGCCTTTAACCTACACCCCGCGAAACCTTGGCATCGGCGTAACAACCTTGGAGAATATCCCCAATTCTCTTCTCATCGTTAAGCCTCAAAATCCTGGACAGGACACGGTCTCTGTCACTGCGGACGATTCTAAGAGCGAACCCTTTCTCACAAAATTCGGAGTCCTGGTAAAATCCAATCAACCTCCCGAGATTGCGGATCAAACGGAGCAGTCCGTTAAAATGCTGGGCGCGGCCATAGTGGTAAAAGCGCGAGTGCATGACGATGTCGTCGCCCTAACCGGCGACCCGAGCTATTTGAGCGCGATCACTTTGTATTATCGTAGAGGAGGAACGTCCGCCTTCACTCCGGCTCCTATGCAACGTGGCAGTGCGAATTTCTATGAAGGGGTTATACCAGAATTTGCAGTGACGGATCGTGGTGTAGAATATTATCTCGAGACGATGGATACCGGCGGTGCAATTGCGCGTGAGCCAGAGTCTGGTTATTTCTCCGTTCGTGTGCACGTACCCTCGGGCTTGACCAAAGCCATTTCTGCCGGCAGGAAAGAAAACGACTATCGCCTTTTTTCCGTCCCGTTGGATCTGGTAAACAGAGATCCGAAATCAGTTTTAGAGAGAGAGGACAACCTCGGCAAGTATGACGACTCAAAATGGCGTTTCGTTGAGCCGCAAAGCGACGGCTCCTCAAGCGACTTCCCGAGCGTTTCACCGTTGCAGCCGGGCAAAGCATTTTGGCTTCTTGTGAAGGAGGCCGGAAAGAGCATCAACACCGGCGCGGGCACGACGAATCGTACGGACACACCCTTTGAAATTCCTCTGAATGCCGGCTGGAATTTCATCGGCAATCCATTCAACTTCGAGATTCCCATCACGAGCGCTCATGTACAGCTCAAGCATGGAGCATTTTCAGGAGCGCAAACGTATCTCGGCTCGTGGGAGAATGCCACGACGTTGCTGCCTTTTGAAGGCTATGCGGTTTACAATCACTCCAACGCGGCTGATACTCTTCTTCTCAATCCGAACCTCGGTCCAACGCCTTCTGAACAAACAGAGCCTCAGCCATTGTGGGAAATTAAGATTCACGCGTTTTCGACATATGCGCGAGATATTAACAACAGCATTCTGATCATGAACGACGCCGCTTCCCATTGGGATCGTAACGACCAACCCGAGCCGCCTCCCTTCGGCAAATACATTGCGCTCTTCTTTCCTCATCCTGAATGGAAAGCAACAACGCGTGCATTTACTACGGATGCCCGCCCCGCGCCTCTCGCCGGCGATACGTGGGGCTTCGAAGTTATCACCAATATTCATGACCGCGTCGATCTCACGTTCGAAGGCCTCGCGCAGGTGCCGGATGAGTTTGAAGTGTGGTTGTTGGATGAAAAACTCAACGTCGCGCAAAACCTGCGGGAGGACAATCACTACAGCATTGCCGGGCCGAGTCCGGCAAATCCCAAGCGCTTGCAGCTTGCAGTGGGAAGGAAAGAATATGTGGGAGAGAAATTGGCGGGCGTGCTCCTCACGCCCGTAAATTATGAGCTGTCGCAAAACTTCCCGAACCCCTTCAATCCGGCAACGACGATACGCTACGGTTTGCCGCAGGCCGAGCGCGTCACATTGAAAGTTTACAACATGCTCGGCGAAGAGGTCACGGCATTATTGGAGGATGAGGTGAAAGCGCCGGGGTATCACACAGCAATTTGGAACGGTCGCAATCGCAATGGCGAAGCGGTGGGCAGCGGAGTTTATGTCTATAAGCTGGAGGCCGGAAAATTTGTGAGCAGGAGGAAGATGGTGTTGCTGCAATGAGGACAAGCGACCATGCCAGCTACCTTCAAGGTGCTGGGTCTCTGAATCGAATCCCCTTCATCGCGGCCTAATCCTTGCAAAAGCATAATTCGGCCTCACGATTGGCTGCGTGAAGGACGCCGATTTTTATACAGTTGCCCCAGACGAACCTCCCTGCAAACGCTCATCCTCGCTGACTCTGGTGCATGAGTTTGATTCAGTTTGAAACACGACGTTTCAAGCTCGATCACTTTAAAGCATGCCCGAACCGGCCTCTTCAGAACAACAAAAAATCTGCACCGTTCCAAAATTTTCTTGAGAAGAAAAGCGCTATTTCGGAGTCGATATTGAGGATATAAGCCCTATGGTTTCCCTCGCAACGAAAGCGTTCAGACCGAGCTTCTCAGCCAAAAACCATGGATGAACTCACCAAACGTTGCCCCTTTTGCGACGAAGAAATTCGCGCCAATGCCATCAAGTGCAAGCATTGCGGCAGTTTTCTGAGCGACGCATCCGGCATTGCAGCCATGCGGCAAACCTCCGTGAAGCAAGCGCTCATGGCGCGCTATGAAGTATTGGAAGAGATAGGCCGCGGCGGCATGGGCGTGGTTTATAAAGCCATTCAGAAAAATCTCAATCGTCCGGTGGCGTTGAAAGTGTTGCCGCAGCAGATAGCGCCGGACGAAGATTTTCTCAAACGCTTTCACAGTGAAGCGCGCAAGGCCGCGCAGATCAGCCATCCCAACATCATCACCATTTACGATGAAGGTGTGGAAAACGGGGTGCACTTTATCGCGATGGAGTATATCGACGGAGACGATTTGCGCAACATTATTCTCAAAAACGGCCCGCTCGCCGTCGAGAGAATGATCCGCTGGCTCAAGCCCGTGATCGATGCTCTCGGATTCGCGCATCAAAAAGGTTTGATCCATCGCGATATCAAGAGCGCGAATATTTTGATCAGCAAATCCGAGCGGCCAGTGCTTACGGATTTCGGCATCGCGCGGCTGGCGGAGAGCACGCAGCTCACGCGCGCGGCCAGCGACACTGCGCAACTCACACGGCCCGGCACTATTCTCGGCACGCTGCAATTCATGAGTCCGGAACAGATCACGGGCGTGCCGGCTTCGGCATTGAGTGACATTTATGCGATCGGCGTGGTGATGTATCATTGCTTGACCGGCGAGCTGCCGTTTCGGGGGGACACGGATTGGTCTACCATGCACAAGATCGCCAACACCGCGCCGACCGCGCCACGCGGCATTCGCGCGGATATACCTAGAGTGATCGAAAGCCTCGTGCTCAAGTGCATGGCTAAAAATCCTTCCCATCGTTTTCACAATTGTGAGGAATTGGCCAGTGCGTTGACAGAAGCGGGAGGGGCGCCGGCGCTGCCCAGCAAGAAAACGAAAGACACGAGCGAGGTTACGGTCGCCGCAGAGCCGCCCCGGCCCGAGCGGGAGGAGTCCAAGCCTGCGGTCGCAAAACAAGCTCCGCGAAAGAGCAGAATGCTGGCCTTCGGTCTCGCGGGTCTCGCGGTGGCTACGATGATCCTCGCGGTGCTGTTTTGGAGAAGCCATCGTGCAGAACAAAACCGGATCAACGCCCTGCTGCAACAAGCCGAGGCGCTGTATAGCAGCGCAAAACTGATCACGCCGGCCGGAGACAATGCCTACGAAATCTCACAAGAGATTCTCAAGCTCGATCCGGAAAACGAAGCGGCAAAACATCAGCTCGAGCTTATTCGTGATGGTCTGTTGGTGCAAATCGCAACGCTGCGGCAAGAGGGCGATATGGCCAAAGCGCGGGAAGAGATCAAAACTCTGGCGGAGCGCTTCGCGCAAGACGAGCTTGTGCAAAAGCGCGCGGAGCTTTTCGATTTGGAGCAGCGCGCGCAAGAAGCATTTGACCGCAAGGACTACATTGCTCCCGAATATGATAACGTCCTCGAACTTTGCCGGAGCTTGCGAGACCTGGAGAGCGACAATGAAATTGCACGCGGCCTGCTACATGAGACGGAAAGATGGCTCGGCACCGAATATCGGAAAGCCTTACGCGCCAACAACACGGCACGCATGGCCGAGCTTGCACAAAAAGGGCGCGAGCACTTCTCAAACAATGCGTTGTTTGGAGAGGGCCGTACGGTCACAAAGCAAGAGGAACCGCCTTCGCCCGGTGCGGCTCCGCCAACGGAGAAGCCGCCGGCCGGCAGTAATTTGCGCAAGGCCTTCAATGAGCATTTGGAAAAGCGCAATTATGAATTGGCATTGCTGGAATTGGGAAAAATCAAGCAAGCGAATCCCGGCCGCAATCTCGACGACGAAGCCGCGCTTTTGTACGTGAATTGGGGCGATGATTTGATGCGGCAAGGCAGATTTCTTTTGGCGTTGGAAAAATACAAAGTCGTTGCAACCGCCAACGCGAACTATGGCGGCATCAAAGCGAAACTGCTTAAAGCGCTATGGCTGGATATTGAGCTTGTGACGCTGCCCACCGGGGCATTTGAAATGGGCGATACTTTTGACGAGGGTGAAAATGATGAACGGCCGAAGCATCACGTGCAAATCAGCGGCTTTCGCATGAGCCGGCACGAGATTACGTTCGCGCAATTCGATGCGTTTTGCGAGGCCACAAATAGCAGCAAACCGAGCGACAATGGCTGGGGTCGCGGACGCCAGCCCGTGATCAATGTCGGTCATCAAGAAGCCGCGGCCTTTTGCACATGGCTCGCGCAACGCACCATGAAAGAAGTGCGTTTGCCAACCGAGGCGGAATGGGAGTACGCCTGCCGTGGCGGCCGCCCGCGCGCCATCTTTTGGTGGGGCGATGAGTTTGAGCAGGGCGAAGGACGATTGAACGTCTCCGCCATCGATTTTCTGCCGGGCCGAACCAGGACGTGGCCATTGGCCAAGGCGCCCTGGAGCGACGGGTTCGCGTTCGTCTCGCCGGTAGACTACTACGGCGAAAAGGGCCGCAACGGATTCGGCCTGGCCGACATGTGCGGCGGAGTGTGGGAACTGGTCCTGGATCACTTCGATCCGCACGGGGCGCACGAAGAAGCGTATTTTGTCGACCAGGACCCGCGGCCCGTCTGCCGTGGCGGCAACTACTTCGATGTGCCCGGCAACGCTCGCTGCGCTGTGCGCCTGGGGATCCAACGCCCCAGCTACTCCGACTCGCGGGACGGATTTCGCATCTGCCTAGGTCGCCCCGTGCCGGGCGAGCCGGCGAACTAAGTCGAGTAGTCGAGATAGGGCAGGTTCCCGCCTGCCATTCCGCAATTCGGGTCCGAAAAAGAGTCGAGTAGGGCCGGCGCCCGCCTGCCATTCCGCAATTCGCAAGGAGTAATGGGTCCGAAAAAAGGGACAAGTCCAAAACCCGGCAATCAAAAAACTGGCCATGAAAGCGAACAACATGCGACGAGTCACCCCGCCCGCCACATCCGTTGGCGCTGGACCGCATTCTGGACGACGATGGATGACGGCCGTTTTCGCGTTGGGACTGGGGCTGCTGGTTTGGCCGGCTGGTCTGAGCGCCCAACCGTCGCCGACTGCCCGGCCGCCGCAGCCTCCCGCGAAGAAAGCGGTCGGACCGCTCCGCGTCCACCCGAACAATCCGCGCTATTTTACCGACGGGACGAAGAACCTGGACGGCTCGCTGAAAGCCGTCTATCTGACCGGCTCGCATACCTGGAACAACTTGCAAGACATGGGCCCTGGCGACCCGCCGCCCGCCTTCGATTATGACGCCTATCTCGATTTCCTCGAACGGCATGGTCACAACTTCGTCCGCATGTGGCGGCGGGAGTCGGTCGCGTGGGGCTCGAAGGGGTCCGCCGATTTTACCGCCCCCGGCGTGCATATGGCCGCGCCCCATCCCTGGGCGCGGACCGGACCGGGACTGGCGCAGGATGGCAAGCCGAAATTCGACCTGGAAAAGTTTGACGAAAAGTATTTCCAGCGACTCCGTGGGCGGGTTCAGTCCGCGGGGGAACGCGGCATTTACGTGGCGGTCATGCTGTTTGAAGGGGATCTTCCGCACAAACCAGGCCGCTCTCGCGCCCATCCGTTCCACATCGACAACAACATCAATGGCATCAGCGGCGATCCGAACGATGACGGCAGCATCAAAGAGACGCATACGCTCGAGAACCCCGCCATCACCCGCATCCAGGAGGCCTATGTCCGCAAGGTCATTGACACGGTTGGCGATCTCGACAGCGTGCTGTTTGAGATTGCCAACGAGTGCGGTCGATATTCGACCGATTGGCAGTATCATCTGATCCGCTTCATCAAGGCGTACGAACAGCAGCAGCCGCAGCAGCACCCGGTCGGCATGACGTTTCAGTACTACGGCAGTACGAAGGAGAAGGGAACGAACCAATTGCTGTTCGATAGCCCCGCGGATTGGATCTCGCCCAACACCGGCAAGGCCGAGGGCCTCGACTACCTGCGCAATCCCCCGCCCTCCGACGGCAAGAAGGTGATCCTGCTCGATACCGATCATCTGGGAGGCATCACGGGCAATTCAGCCTGGGTCTGGAGAAGCTTCCTCCGCGGCCACAATCCGATCTTCATGGACCCTTATGACAACCTGGTTTTGGGCACGAGCGATCCGCAGGGGTGGGAGCCGCTGCGCGCGAGTCTCGGCCACACACGCCGCTATGCCGAGCGGATGAACCTGGCAACCATGACGCCGCGCAATGACCTCGCTTCGACGCAGTATTGCCTGGCCAACCCCGGGTCCGAATACCTCGTGTACCAGCCGGATCAGAGAGCATTCACGGTCGATCTGACGAAGGCGACCGGCGACTTCGACGTCGAGTGGTTTGACCCTCAGACGGGCAAGATGACGCCGGCTGAGACGGTCCAGGGAGGCGCGATTAGGGAATTCGCCCAGCCCATAGCTGTACCAGTCGTGCTATACCTGCGGGCAAAAACCAAATCATGAATGGGAAGAGAATGAGCACGTGGGTAAGGGTGTGCGTAAGGGTATCAGGAGTCGATATTTTTGGTTCCCGACCCGAATGGCACTGTCGGTTGGGGCGCAAGGACTTCGGTCAATCGACGGTTTTGAGGCACGCTCAACTACGGCGCGTAGGCTGTGCGCCGCAGCGCTGGGCTGCGTTTGAAAACAGCCTGTGGTGAGCGGTTGATCTTGGACACGAGACCCGCTTGGGGCTATCTTA
>JABWAN010000283.1 GCA_013361015.1 Candidatus Zhuqueibacterota bacterium
AGGAATGTTTTGTTATGACATCAAGGGAAAGTTGCTGTGGCAGAAGGATCTCGGCTTGCTCGATTCCGGCTGGTTTTATGATCCCGATTATCAATGGGGTCACGGCAGCTCGCCGATTATTTATAAAGATCTCGTGATCGTGCAATGCGACATTCAGAAGAATTCTTTCATCGCCGCCTTCGCTCTCAAAGACGGCGAGCAAGTGTGGCGCACCGTGCGCGATGAGATTCCTTCATGGGGCACGCCGACGATTCATGAAAGCAATGGTCGTGTGCAATTGGTCACCAATGGTACGAAGCATATTCGCGGTTACGATCCGCGCACCGGCGCAGAGTTGTGGCGGCTCGCAGGCAATTCGGAAATCGCGGTGCCCACTCCCATCATCGCGCACGATATGATTTACGTCACCAGCGGCTATCGTCCCATTCAACCGATCTATGCGATTCGGCTTGATGCCGTGGGTGACATCTCCTTGCAGGACACGGCCACGACGAACACCCACATTGCGTGGAGCAAAAAGCGCGGCGGGCCGTATATGCCCACCCCCATCGTGTATGAAGACTATCTCTATACTTGCGCGAACAACGGCACCGTCACATGCTACAATGCGAAGACCGGCACGCAAATGTATCGCGAGCGTTTGGGCGGGCAGGGCAGCGCGTATGCTTTTACGGCGTCGCCCATCGCTGCAGAGGGCAAGCTCTATTTCACCAGCGAAGACGGCGAGATTTTTGTGGTGCAAGCCGGGCCGAAGTATGAACTGCTCGCCACGAACGCCATGGGCGAAGTATGCATGGCCACTCCGGCGTTTTCGGAAAATCTTTTGATCGTGCGCACGCAGCAGCATATTTTCGGTATCGGAAATTGAAAGCGCGCATTGCAACTCGCTTTCGACGTCCGTCATTCCGTAGGAACCTTCCCTTGTGCTCGGCTAGCTTCCCAGTGCGAGGGAAGATTCTTCCAGGATGACAATTGACCGGAGCGCAATTCCAAGGATTAGCATGCACTGGCATGTAACGCTTGCGATAAAACAAATCCAATATGGTTCCTCTCATCTAGCCCAAGGAAGGTATGCAGAACTTTCAAACTCTGCCGCGCGTTGAAAAAAAGTCTTTCGCTAAAATTTTTCCGCTCCTTTTTTTGCTCTCTTTAACAAATGCGTTCGCGCAGTATGTTCCCGGTGTGAACAATAATATCACCCTGCTCAGCCATCAAGACAAATACAACAACTACTCGAACATTTGGGGTTATACGGACGACAAGGGGAACGAATATGCTTTGGTCGGTGCGGACATCGGTTTATCGGTCGTCAACATTACCGATCCGCGGCATCCCGTGGAGGTGGATTTCGTGCCCGGCCCCGGCCCCACGGCATGGCGCGAGATCAAAACCTATTCACACTATGCCTATGTTGTAAGTGAAGCCTCTTCGCCGAGCGAATATTCCGGCGTTCAAATCGTCGATCTCTCCACGCTGCCCGATTCCGTGAAATCGTTTCATTCCTATCTGTGGCCGAATGTGACGGCGAGCAATGCGCGTGCACACTCGGTATCCGTTGACGCTGCCGGTTATCTTTACATTCAGGGCGGGAATGCCACGGGAGGAATTAGTGGACTTTCCGGCGGCGTGCGCATCTTAAGCCTCGCTGATCCGAAAACGCCGGCGCCGGTGAGCGTTATAAATGTGCGCTACGTGCACGATTCCTTTACTAAAAACGATCTTCTCTTCAATAGCAACATCTATGAAGGCGGCCACGTCGATGTGTTCGATATTCACGATCGCGCCAATCCGAAGTTGCTCACTTCGATTAAATATCCCGAAGGCTTTTCGCACAACTCCGGTACGACTGAAGACGGCAATTATCTTATCACTACGGACGAAGAGGCCGACTACACCGTAAAATTTTGGGATATCCGCGTGTTGTGGGACAATAATCCAAACAACGATAGTGAGGTCGAATTGGTGGCGGAATATGCGATCCCGCCGGGGACGATCGCGCACAACGTCCACGTTAAAGGCACCCACGCTTATATCTCGCATTATGTCGAAGGCGTGAAAGTTTTGGATATTTCCAATCCGAGCGCACCCGCGGAAGTCGGTTATTATGATACGTTCCCGCAAAACGTTTTCGGCTTCAACGGCGACTGGGGCGTGTTTCCGTATTTTCCTTCGGGCAATTTTGTGATCTCCGATATTCAAACCGGCTTGTACGTGCTGCGCCTTGATCACACCGGCGTCGGCGAAGTGCACGGCAGAATCACGAACCGGGAAACCGGCGAGACCCTGGCGGGCGCAACGGTGCATTTCATTGAAGCCAACAGATTTCTCACCACCGACGGCAACGGCGAATACGCTCTGCGCACGAGCACGGGTTCGCACACCGTCGTCGTGCAAGCGTTTCCTTTTGCTTCGGACACTTCCCAAATTACGCTGACCGGCAATCTCGCCGTGCAGCATGATCGTACGTTGCAATCTTTGCTGGCGCTCAGCAATCTGCTAGGCCAGGTGCGCGATGCGCAAGGGAACGGCATTCGCGCGCAGATCACGTTGCACGTGAGCAGCAACGTTGCGAACGCCTTCACCCTCACGGACAGCAGCGACGCCTCGGGCAACTATGCCTTCGAAAACATTTTCACCTCCTCGCCGCCGGTATTGGCGTATGATCAAATGGTGATTTCGCCGGTGGTTCCTTTCGCCGCACAGACTTTGCGCGATATCACGGTTGCTGCGGGTGCGCCGACCGTGTTGGACTTTGTATTGGAACCCGCGGAAGTGTTGCTGGTGAATGATGATCCGGCAGGTGATTACAGCGACTATTACCTCTCGGCACTGGCGAAAATCAATGTAACGGCTTATCCTTGGTCGCGCAACGAACGAGGCCCTGTGCCCGTGAGCGCAATGCGGCAGTTTAAAAGTAATGTCATCATTTGGTATACTGGGAATGCCGCCGGTGGGGAAGTACTCACGGCAGCGGAGCGCGACAGCATTGCTGCACATCTCGAGCGCGGCGGCAATATTTTTCTCACCGGACAAAACCTCGCCGAGAGCTTGCAAGGCACGGCATTTTTGCGCGATCGTTTGCATGTGGCCTTCGCGCAGAACAGCACCGATCTTCTTCTCAACGGCGTTCCCAATGATCCCGTGGGCAACGGCTTAAATAGCATCGTAACGGCTGGTGTCGGCGGCGCGAACAATCAAAACTCGCGCGATGTGCTCCAGCCCGATGCGGGCGCGCACGCTAGTATTGTCTATGACCTTGCGACGATGCAAGTGGCCGGTGTGCGTGTGGAAGACGCCGTGCATCATTCGCGTTTGGTGCTTTTCGGTTTCGGCCTCGAAGCGGTCAGCGCCCGTGCCGGCTTTGCCTCGCGTGAGAATATTTTGACCAACGTGCTCAATTGGCTGAACGGCATGACCGCAGTGGCGGAGCCGCCGGCTGCAAGCGCGTTGCCCGGCGAGTTTCGCTTGAGCCCGAGTTATCCGAATCCTTGGCATGCGACAGCACATGAGACCGTCGTGCGTTATGATCTGCCCGCCAATCTTGCCGCGCAACGTGTGAGCTTGAAAGTGTATGACGCCCTGGGCCGCGAAATTGCGGTGCTCATTGATAAAACCTATGCGCCTGGTTCGTTCACGGCGCGTTGGAACGGCCGCAACGCTCTCGGCGAAATTGTAAAGAGCGGCGTCTACTTCTGCAAACTGCAAGCGGGCGAATTGCAGCAAGTGAGGAAAATCGTTTTTGTGAGGTGAAGAATGGGGGAAAAGGACAGCTCGCAACGCACGACGCTTTTGAGGGTAATTTGAAAGTGCTTGTGTGGGTCTGGCGAAGATACGCCTGATTTTAGTGCTATTCAGGATCACATTCACAAAAATATTCTTAAAAGCCATTCATCAATCACTATGGAAATCTTCAACAAAGCTTTTTCTGAAAAAATCTCCGAAGCCAGGCAACGTCTCGATGCGCAAGTGCGCGAGATCGTGCAATGGCACTTCGACCCTGCGACCGGCTGCCCGTTTTGGCTGGAGTTTGCCGCGAAGCTGGATTTCGATCCGCGCAAAGAAATTCACGGCTACGATGATCTCAAACTGCTCGGCCATTTCGATGATGCCTGGCTGCGCGGCGGCCCGGTGCGGCGCTGGGTTCCGAAAGCGCTCGCGAATCTACCCACCTTCGTGTTCGAAACCGGCGGCACCACCGGTGTGCCCAAAAGTCGCGTGAATATTCGTGATTTTCAAACCGACTACGAACTGTTCAGTGAAACGCTCTCACCCGAAACGTTTCCATTCGGCAGTGATTGGCTAATGCTCGGGCCTTCCGGTCCGCGGCGCTTGCGCCTTGCCATCGAGCACCTCGCGCAACATCGCAACGGTATCGCATTTCTCGTCGATCTCGATCCGCGTTGGGTGAATAAACTCATCAAGCGCGGCAAGCTCAAAGAGCTAGAGGAGTACAAAACGCATGTCATCGACCAAGGCCTCACCATTCTGCGTGCGCACGAAAACATCAAGTGCATTTTCACCACGCCCAAATTGCTCGAAGCGTTGTGCGAGAAGATCAACTTGGCAAAGTACGGCATCACCGGCATCTTTTGCGGCGGCACGGAAATGACGCCCCAGTTTCATCGGTTCGCGCGTGAAGAACTCGTGCCCGGTATCGACTTCGTGCCGACTTATGGCAACACCCTCATGGGGCTCGCGTGCCATAAGCCATTCGACCCCGCGGACAATTACGCGATCATCTACTATCCGCCTTCGCCGCGCGCCGTGATCGAAATGGTCAATCCCGATAATCCCGAAGAGGTCGTCGACTACGACCAAACCGGCCGCGTGATGCTCACCACGCTCACCAGAGAATTCTTCATGCCGCGCTTTCTCGAACGCGATGAAGGCGAGCGCGTGGCGCCGATTGCAAAATATCCGTGGGACGGCGTGAAGAACGTGCGCGTGTTTTCACAGTTGCAAGACTCGGTTGTTGTCGGCGTTTACTAAAGCGTGGGGCATGGAGCTTGGGGCATGGCGTGCGGCATTGCAATGCGCCAAGCACCATGGCCCATGCCCCACGCCAATCCCCATCTCACTCAAACCTTCCAAGGAGGAGGAGCCATGTTGTCATCCGTTCTGCGTTATCTGCGGTTGCCGTTTGTCATGTTGACGATTTGGGCGCTTGGCCGCTTCGTCATCGGTTTTTTCGCGGAATTTTCACCACGCACCAACGCCACATTTTCCGTGGTGGTGATGACGTTGATCACCAGTCTCTATTTCGGCGCGATGTCGAAGTCCATCGGCGGCCTTGACTGGAAGGGCACAGCGCTAGCCGGCGCCTCGATTGGAGTGGTTGCGCAGCTTCTCATCATCTTCTTCACGGTGGTGAGCCTGGCCGCGGGCCTTAACACTTACTATGTCCATTGGGACGCGCTGAATGTGCCGCCGGAGACGCCGATCACGTGGGGCACCGTGGTTTTTGCGCGCAGCACCGGCATCGTCGTCAACACGATCATGGCTGCGCTGGAAGCTTGCCTCGGTCGGTTATTGTTTGCCGGGTTGGCTCCGAAAGCAGCCTAGCTTAAAACTTTTTGAGCCGATCACCAATCTATACTTTGCCACACCAACCCGGGTTTGGAAGCATACGGAGCTCTCGAATCCGGGTTCTTTTTAGGGGGCGGGCAAATCAACGATTGAAAATTGATGATGAGAAGGTTAAATTCGGCGCGTGCATTTCGTAAAAAGATGACGACGCCGGCCGTGATTGCAGCAAGGAGAAATTGAAAAATGTTGTTTATCGTTGGCTTGATTCAAGCATTGAAAGCTTCGCGAAAAAATCCTCCCTTGCCGGGGACAGCGGGGTGTCGTAGTTCATCCCCAAAGGCTATAACGCTCTTATCCGTTTCGCGCCTCAAACAATACCTCCCGCAAGCGGGGATTGTTCAGGGCGCAAGAAAAAATTATCTGCCACTTCTTGCAGTTGCATTGCTGCTATTCATTCAAACCGATCTGTTCGCGCAAGGCGCGGGGCGAGGCAAAGTGTTGGAAGGCAATCGCGCTTATGCCGAAGAGCAGTACGATGAGGCAAATGACAAATATCGCGACGCGCAAGTCGACAACCCCGAATCGCCTATCATTCATTTCAATATCGGAGATGCGCTCTATCAAAAACGCAATTACGAAGAAGCGCTGAAATCTTATCAAAACGCGGTGCAAAAAACGAATGACCCCAAACTGCAAGCACAGAGCTATTACAATCTGGGCAATACGCTTTTTCGTTTGGATAAATGGCAGGAAAGTATTGCGGCCTATCAACAGGCTTTGAAGCTCAACCCCGCCGATGAAGACGCCAAATTCAACTTGGAATATGTGCGCCGGAAAATAAAAGAGAACGCTCAGAAGCAGCCGCAGGATCAGCAACAACAGCAGCAACAAAATCAGCAGCAGAATCAACAACAGAATTCACAAGGCCAAAATGAGGGGAAAGAGCAACAGGAGCAGCAACAAGATCAGCAACAGCAGGGTGATCAAAGCAAAGATCAACAGGAGCAACAAGAACAACAGCAGCAGGAAGAACAACAAGCTGCACAACAACAGCTCAAGCCGGGCGAGCTTTCCAAAGAAGATGCGGAGCGTTTGCTGGAAGCTTTACAAAATCAAGAAAAGGAAGCGCAGAAGAAGCGCCAAGCGCAAATGCGCGGCCGCGTGCGCGTGGAGAAGGATTGGTAAAAGTTTTTGAATTAACCGGCACTGTTTGATCAATGCTATTCCGGAGGAATTTTTTTGCCCGGCGGGGAGAAAGCTAATTTCGTGAATTGTGTGGAGCACTAGAAAAGATTTCTCCTGCATGTCAATTGTTTGAAGCAATAATCATTCAAAGCGTTTTAGGAAGTGCGATGTTAAAATTGTCGTTCAAAATTTTGTTTTTCGCTTTGGCCGTTATCGGCTTCGTGCCGGTATTGCTCCATGCCCAAGGCGTGAGCGTTGTCACTACTGTCGATCGTGCGCGCATCGGTCTGAATGAAGATTTCACGTTGAGCGTGGAGATTTCCGGCCGCGATGCTGGCGAGCC
>JABWAN010000284.1 GCA_013361015.1 Candidatus Zhuqueibacterota bacterium
CAGCGAGGCTTTGTTCCACTTTTTTATCCATCGCACCGACCGGTAGTTTGCTCGTCACCCTCGGCAGGTTCACAGTCACGCGCAGTGCCTTCAAACCGTGCACACCTTGCAAATCTTCCAACTCCACGTCTTCAACCTGTTCGTGCAAGTAACCCGAAGCTTGCAGATACTCAATGTACTCTTTGTATTCCTGCGCTTCACGCACGTGCGAGTACACAATCGCGACTTTGCCCGGTTGCGTGAGGCGTTCTTGCCGGCCTTTGATTACGGCTTTGTCGATGCGCTTCTTCAAAATTTCATAACGCACGTTATACGCGCCGTCCACGTCAAACTTTTTTTCATCATACCGAAAACGAATGGCCAGCGGCACGTTCTGCACGAGAATGAGATGCGCCATTTCCAGCGGCACTTTCAAATTCGGCTTTTCTTGTTCCACCAAACGCGCCACTTCACACATAAGTTGAAGCTGCCACAGCCGCATGTTCTTCAAATAAAGCTGATCGTATTCGCCGTTTTCCACGAGTGAGGCGCCGATGTAAATGCCGTGTTCCACACCGTCGCTTTTGTACTTCTCAAAATAGTGCGGGAACATCTTTTGTGCGTGCACTTGCTCTTCTTCAATGTATTTCGAAATGGTTTCATTGAGCTGCATCACGCTCATGTCGAAATCCTTTCTGCGGCGGTAGATCGCGCCGACTTGCGGATCGACCGCGGCGCGATACGCGGCAATCAGCTCGCGCGCGGCATTGCCAAAATTCTGCAACTGCGCGAAGTGCGTTTCCACTTCGCGGCGCAAAAACTCCACGAGGCCCACGCCGTCGTCCGAGCTTAAACCCTTCTCCAATTTTGCAAGCTGCCGCGCAATCGCATAATCCTGCTTCTGCAAAAACGGCATGGGCTTGTGCTCGTGGCCGGCTTGCATGATGCTGCGTGCAAGCTGCAATTGCTCCACGAGATCGCCGCGAATCGCCTCGTTGCGCCGCGTGGAAGAGCCGCGAATATCCGACACGCCGTAAAGCGGATACACGTTCGGGAACACGATGCTTTCCATCTCCACCATCTCGCCCGCGCGGCGATGCTGCAAGTAGTTCAACGCGGCTTGGCGGAAACGCCACTCCACCGCGGGATGAATCGCGGTGCATTGCTCTTTGATCACGGCCTCGACGCGGTCGTTCATTTCATCCAAATTGCGTTTCACCGCAATGGAAAACAGCGCGAGCACGTCTCTCAGCTTGAAAGCATTGAGGCTGTTAATGTCTCCGGCATTGGGCGAGCCGAGTTCGAGCAAGCCCATGAGTTGCTCTTCATAATACAGCGGCGCGATGAAAAGATTTTTCACGCCCTGCTTGATGATCTCCTCCTCCACCGGCGTAAGCTCGACGCGCTGCGTGAGGTCTTCCACTACGATGCTCTCACCGGTCTTGAACACTTGATTATAAATCGAGTCGCTCATCGAGGTGCAGCGCGCGCGGCAAGACTCGTTCAAAATAAAACTCTGGCGGATCATTCTGCCGTGCTCACGCAAAAGATTTTGTGCGCCCGGTATGCCCGCCAGCCCCAGCTTCAAATCCGGACGCCGGAGCAACGTGCGCAGCTTGCGTTGCAGTCCCTCGAATTGCGCTTCGGAAGTCAGCGTCTCCTTTTCGAGCAAATCTTTCTTTATGGAAGAAAGCGCTTCTTGATCCGTCACGTCGAGCGCGTGAAAAACCGTAAAGCCGTGGAATTCAAAACACTCCGGCGGAATCAACTCGAACCACACATTAATGTCCATCGCGCCGGCCAGCAAACGCTTCACGTCTTCCGCACCGAGCGCCGGCGTTTCGCCGACCTTGAGAATATCGACGAAGCGCATGTCGATCAAAATTTTATGATGGCGCTCCAAGCCGGTTTGCGGGTCGAGGCTCGTGAAAATGATGGGATAGTCGAAATCGAGCGCGACCCCGTAGTGCTTCGTGAGAATGTGTTTGTACGCGTTCAGCGTTCTCGCCCAAATTTGCACGTGCAGGCTCAAATTCACGCCGCCGCTAAAACCGCCGTTTTGCACCAGCATCAATCGTTCAAACGCCGGCGTGGCATAGAACGGCTGAAACTTGAACGGCACCAAAGCCGCAGCCGCAACCTCGTCCCAATATGCTGCGGGAAAAACCGTGCTCATCAATTGCGCCACCAGCGGCCGGTGCTGTTCCAGCACGGCGAGGTCTTCGATCGTGCCGCTCAACGCCGGCGCTTTACGCAACTCTTCGCGCAGCTTGGGTGCGAGCGCCGCGCGTATCGTATCGTCGTTGCTTTCCGCGCGCTTCCACGTTTCGATCAACGGTTTCAAGCTGAGATAACTTTTGAATGGGAACTGCTTCAAAATCTCGGCCTCGGGATTGCCGTTATTCGGGCGGCGCAATGCCCCGTTGTGATGAGAATTATTTTGACTCATGCGGTATGCTCCATTCATCGTTTTGCACTAGCACTACAACGCCGTCATGTCGAAAAAAAATCCCCGGTGCTCCTACTCTCCTCGAAGCAGGATTCACGGCCACGGCGCGGGAGCCTCCCCTCGATTGACGTTCTAAAAAAATCCAACCGGCCCTAAAAAGTTCCATCCACAAATTATTGGGGGTGATACTAAGGATTTCCTGCTAATTCTGCAAGAGGGCGAGTAAAAGACCTAATCGTGGAGATTCAAACTGCCGGGCGGAAGAACGTGGCCAAGACTTCTGCGAATTACCGGTCAAAGCGCCGAACCTAAAACGACAACGTGAGAACCAATCGGGCAAAGAATCGCCACAGAATCACACTGAAGTTCGCAGAACTGCTCAATGGAATTCAATAGCCAGACGTCATCCTTTCCGTGGATTTCCGTGTGCTTCCGTGGCCAAAAATCTTTGCAAAAAATACGGGCACCTGCCCCGCAATGGTAGGATGATAACGTCGCGAGAAGTTCGCCATTCAAACCTCAAGCGCCGCAATCTCCGCGTAGCGCGGGCAATCCACCGTATGATCATTCACCAAACCCACGGCTTGCATGAACGCATAACAAATCGTCGAGCCGACGAACTTGAAACCGCGGCGTTGCAAGTCTTTGCTCAACGCATCGGATTCGCTCGTGCGCGGCGGAATTTGTTTGAGCGCGCGCCACTGATTCACTTTCGGCTTGCCGCCCACGCATTGCCAAACATACGCATCAAAACTGCCGAACTCCTTTTGAATCGCGAGAAAGGCTTTGGCATTCTGAATCGTCGCAGCGATCTTCAAACGATTGCGCACGATGCCGGGGTTCGCGAGCAGCTTATCGACTCTGCGTTGCGTGTATTTCGCCACAAGTGCGGGCTCAAAATTGTCGAACGCCGCGCGATAATTTTCGCGCTTCTTCAGAATCGTCTCCCAACTCAATCCGGCTTGCGCACCTTCGAGAATAAGAAACTCGAACAGCACGCGATCATCGTGCACCGGCACGCCCCATTCGAGATCGTGATACGCGTGCATGGATTCGGACGCAGCCCATTGGCAGCGTGTTGTAGAACTTGAGGGAATATTCATCTTTGTGGGATTCGCTTAAATACGCAACTATTCAATGGCAAGCACACTTGCCATCACCGTGAAAGAATCTTCCCGTGAATTAGGCTCACTTTTCCAAACAATCGGTGCGCCGAGTTCGAGGAAAGATTCTTGCGAATGACACTTCCTTGGGTTATCCGTGCAAATGCGGAGTCGCTCACTTCTCCGCAATGCAATACAAAAATTTTCCCCCTCTCAGAAAAATCTCGCGATCGACGATTGCAATCGAGGCATCGACCTCATCATTCAATTTGTTGCTCGCGAGCACCTCGAACGCGGGCCCGTGCTTGATCACCAGCGTCATGCCGTCGCGACTTGTAACATAAACACGCTCCGCTGCGGCCACCGGCGAAGCGTAAATACTCGGAACGCCTTCGAGCCTTTGCGGGCCATAATGGCTGGCGCCGGTTTTCGCGTTCAAACAAGAAAGAATGCCGCTGTTCACTTTCAAAAAATAAATCTTGTCGCCATAGAGCAACGGCGAAGGCACGTACGGCGTGTCTTGATCATACTTCCACAACACCGCGGGCGAGTCCGTAATGTCGCCCTTCGCTCCCGCGAGCCGAATCGCGCGCAGCGCGCTGCCGCGAAAACCGCTCGTCACATAAACCACGCCTTCCGCAGTCACCGGCGAAGGAATCACATTCACGGTCATGCCGCCGCATTCCCAAATCACCGCGCCGCTGGCGAGATCATACGCGCGCACGCGATTGGTGGCATTGACGATGACTTGCGTCTTGCCTTCATGCGTGACCACGAGCGGCGTGCTCCACGAAGTAATCTCTTCCCGCTTATTCCGCCACAACTCTTTGCCGCTGCGTTTGTCCAGCGCGACGATGAACGACTCGCCTTCGTGATCCCAATTCACCACCAGCGTGTTGCCGTGCAACGCCGGCGAGCTGCCTTCGCCGAAGCCGTTGCGCGTGCTCATATCCCCGAGATCTTTTTGCCAGGCAAGTTTGCCCTGCATGTCATAGCAAAAAATTCCGCGCGAGCCGAAGTGCGCAATCACATGCTCGCCGTCGGTAATCGCCGAGTTCGAAGCCCAACTGCCGTCGTTGTGCGTGCCCTCGTGCGGCACCGCTTCAATCGCCGTGCGTTCCCACACAACTTTTCCATCGCGCCGCGCCAGCGCGAGCAAAACGAACTTGTGTCTGCTCGTGGGCGCGATTCCTCCTCTGCGTCGCCCCTCGCCCGCTTCCGCCGCGACACTCTGCTCCAATGCCACCGCGGTCGTGATAAAAACGCGATCACCCCAAACAACAGGAGAAGACAAACCCTTGCCCGGCACTTCAATCTTCCAACGAATGTTCTTCGTTTCGCTCCATTCGAGCGGCGGGTTGGCGTGCGCGGCCACGCCGTTCGCATGCGGCCCGCGCCATTGCGGCCAATTCTTTTCGTAATCCGTCGGCGTGTTGCTCGAAGTCGTCACAGTCGCGGCAAGTAAAACGAGGGCGAGAGTTTTCATCGCTGCCTTTTCTCCTATGAGTTTTTTTATGGTTTGTCGCTGCTTCACCGAGGGTTCATCTTTGCTTGTTTATCTGACCGCAGTTCTTCGAGCAAGGTGACTTCAGAGCGATTTCATCCCGCTGCCACACGCACATTTTCAAAATAACCACTGTCGCAGAATATTCAACACCAATCCCATTACATGTCATTCAGAAGGAATCTTTTTCAATATAGCCACACTGGTTTGGCTAAAAAGCTTCCTCCCGAATGACCGCTCGAAGGATGACGCATCGCATCACTGACGGATCGTAAGAAAGTCTTTGGCATCGCGCTTCTCCTCGTTAGTTTTCACAACGACTCCGTTCGGAGCATGATATCACACCTGCGCTTCGCGCCGAATCGCCACCAATGTCATATCATCGTGCGCTGCCGCATTGCCGCGAAACGCCGCACCGGTTCTCATAATACGGTCACAAAGCTGAGCGAGCGGCAGATGATGATGTTGTTGCAGCTCTGCTTTGAGCCGTTCCAAACCCCATTGCTCTTTCTTGGGATTCATCTGCTCGCAAATCCCGTCCGTATAGAGGAGCGGCACATCGTCGCGTTGCAATGCGGTCACACGCGGTTTGAGTGTTAACGTCGCTCGCATGCCCAATGCCGTGGCGGAGGTGCTCAATTCTTCCACTGCATCGCGCGCGGCAGAGTAATGCAAGATCGGCGGATGGCCGACGGTCGCAAACTCGATCTGCGCGGCAGCAGTCGAGGCCTCTTGCGCCAACGCCACATATGCCGCCGTCACGAACATATTCTTCGGCGCCAACTTGCGCACGCACTGATTGAGCCGTTGGAAAAAATCTCCGGCGTCATGAGGCTCGGAGGCCAGGCTGAACAACTGGCTCTTAATCATCGTCATCACCAAACCCGCGGCCACGCCATGGCCCGAAGCATCGGCAGTAAGCACGCCAACTTTGCCGTCGGCAAATTCGAGATAATCGAAGTAATCGCCGGCCACCGTGCTCGCCGGCTGCAAAAGCCGCACATGTGCCAGCCGCCGAGGCGTTTTTCTGCAGGCGGCAACAGACTTTCTTGAATGCGGCGGGCGATCTTCAATTCCGATTCCACGACCGCGCGCTTTTCCCATTCATGATTGAAAGCATGAATGAAAGCGATGTAGCTCAAAACGATCATGGCCAGAATGAGAATCGCATCGCGCAGAATTGCGTTGCGTAAACGGCTGCTGTACGCTTGCACGGCGATGCGCGTTTCTTTGTTCGCGCCGGCGCGTTGCTGACTCTCAATCGCGGCTTTGGTTTCTTTTTGAATGGCCTTTCCCCATTGCGCGACGATAAACATGCTCGCAACGAACGTTGCAATCCAAAGCATCATAACTACGAAGCGGCCGAAGATCAAAATAAAAACCCCGGCAAAGATTCCGGAGCACAACATCGTCACCAAAACAAAGTGCAGCGGCATCGGCCAAGCCGTGTGATTGATCAACACGCTGAGCGTGCCCACCGTGCAAAACAGGAAGAACACGGCCAGCGCAAAGCGCAAACGCTCGCGCCACGGCCGTTTCACAAAGGCATTGGCTTGGCTGGATGATATCCAAAGAGAAAACAGTTGGTGCAGCTTGAAATCGAGTTTCAAAGCGGTTCTCGAGATGAATGATGAATTGGGGAAGCGCAGGTGAAAAGATTTGATAGCAGCTATGCCGCCCGCAGGCGGTTCGCGTTCATGCGGCGTTTCTTACATCGTCACGCATAAACTAGGAGACTTGCGCAGAAAGTCAAGCGTCATCTCTCCGCAGCGCCGCACAAATTGGGTATATTCAAACCATCGTGCGCCGTGCATGGAAGCCCTCCCGCACACCACCTCCCACGCAATCTCACATCATCCGATTTCCGGCGCTGTAAAGCAATCCGAGCACGAGACGAAGCATGAAAACCCCTTCCGCCATCAAGTTGCTTTTGCCGTCTGTTGCCCTGACGGTTTCAATCGTTGTGAACAACGGCGCGGCGCAAACGCTCCTATTCAAAAACGTCACGCAGAGCG
>JABWAN010000285.1 GCA_013361015.1 Candidatus Zhuqueibacterota bacterium
AATTGGAGCAATCGAACGATTTCATCGAATGGTTAGGCGTTTATGAAATCAAGCTGAAGCGCGAGCGCAAGTATCAACAGTGCCTCGCCGAAATGTTAGGGAAACAGAGCGCGCCGGTGCAGTTGCCGCTCAAGGAATCCGTGCCCGCATAGCCTATGCGCCAGACTTATGATGAATACGAGCGCTTCGTTTTTACTCTACCGTTGCGCTTTCTCTCGATACGATACTCCACTTTAGTCTTCCAGCGATTGGAACCTTTCACCGCGATCGTGCGTGGCGAGGTCTTTTTCGGGCAGGACGTTCGTATGCGGGTTTTGGAAGTATTGGATTTCGATGAACAAGACAACTTCATTCAGAAGTACAGCTATGAAGTTTATCGCGGCGAGGAAAAACTCTACTGGTACGATCCTTTTCCACACCCCCACAATGCTGCGCTCGCGGAAACCGAACCTCATCACAAACACACCCCTCCTGATATTAAGCATCATCGCGTTCCCGCTCCTCACATGAGTTTTGCGCAACCCAACTTGCCTTTTCTGATTCAAGAAATTGAAGCTCTACTCGCACAAGGCTGATTGCCAGTGCTGAAAGAGATTTCCCGGCATAACACGCTAATAGATTTTTGCAACGAGACACTTCTAAAAGAACCTCCTCATGAAACTTCGCCTCGCGCTCGTCGCGGTTTCGCTCGTACTCAGTCTGTTCCTCGGCCTCACGATCTCGAAGGGCAATCGCTCCACCGGAACGGAAAGCGGCGATCAAATCGTCATCGGCCTTTCGATGGACACGCTCAAAGAAACGCGCTGGCAGAAAGATCGCGATTATTTTGTCGCCAAAGCGGAATCGCTCGGCGCGAAGGTGCTCGTGCAATCCGCGAATAGCGACGACGCGCGGCAGATACAGGACGTGCAGGCTTTGTTGAGCAACAACGTCGACGTGCTCGTGCTCATTGCGCACAATGCCGAGGCCATGGCCAAAGCCGTGGAATTGGCGCACGAAGCCGGCGTGCCGGTGTTGGCTTATGAGCGCATGATCACGAATTGCGAACCCGATCTTTTCATCTCATTCGATAACGTTCACATCGGCGAGCTGCAGGCGCAGTTCGTGGTCGATCATTTTCCCAAGCATCGTCCGGGCCGCATCGTGCGTATCTTCGGCGCGAAGACCGATCAAGCCGCGGTCATGTTCAAACAAGGGCAGGACCATGTGCTCGCGCCGTTCATTGCGCGCGGTGCGATTGAAATCCTTCACGAAGATTGGGCGGAAAACTGGAAGCCGGAGAATGCGAAGAAGATCACCAATGCGGCGCTCACGCAACACGGCGCCAACTTCGACGCGATTCTTGCTTCGAACGACGGCACCGCGGGCGGCGCGATTCAAGCGTTGCTGGAAGAAGGTCTGGCTGGAAAAATTTTAGTGACCGGCCAGGATGCTGAGTTGGTGGCTTGTCAACGCATTGCAGCAGGAACGCAAAGCATGACGATTTACAAACCGATTTCTCGTTTGGCGGCCAAGGCCGCGGAGTTGGCCGTGAAGCTCGCACGCGGCCAATGCGTGATCGCGAGGCAAGCTGTCAATAATGGCAAAGTCGAAGTGCCCGCGGTGCGTTTGGAAGTCGTGACCGTAACGAAAGAAAACTTGAATGAGACGGTGATCGCAGACGGATTTCACCAGCGTGAGGAGATTTTCAGTGATGTGCAAGACGTGCGACATTAAAAAAGCATTGTCATTCTGGAAAGAAACGCCCCCGTACTTGGCAGATTGTTGTGTCCGAGGAAGTTCCTTACAGGATGACATGATCGGTGGAGCATTATGAAACTCCGTCTCGCCTTTGTCTTCTGTGCCTTCATATTCAGCCTTTTTGCCGGTTGGATATTACGCGCGCGTTCCTCACAACATGAGAACAAAAGCTCCGAGGCGGAACTCGTCATCGGCCTTTCGATGGACACATTGAAAGAAGAGCGCTGGCAACGTGACCGCGACATTTTCGTGACGAAAGCCGAGTCGCTGGGCGCGAAAGTGCTGGTACAATCCGCGAACAGCGACGATACACGACAGATGCAAGACGTACAAGCGCTGCTGAGTAACAATATCGATGTGCTCGTGATCGTTCCGCACAACGGCGACGCGATGGCGAAGGCCGTGCAGCTTGCGCACGAAGCCGGTGTGCCGGTGATGGCTTATGACCGCATGATCAACAATTGTGCTCTCGATCTCTACATCTGCTTCGATAACGTGCGCGTGGGCGAATTGCAGGCGCAATATCTCGTCGAACGCCTTCCACAAAGCCGGCCGGGCCGGCTCATTCGCATTCTCGGCGCGAAGACCGATCCGTGCTCGTTTCAATACAAGGAAGGACAGGACAATATTCTCAAACCGTATCTCGCACGCGGCGCGCTGGAAATCATTCACGAAGATTGGGCGGAGAATTGGAAGCCGGAGAATGCCAAGAAGATCACCAACGCGGCGCTCACGCAACACGGCGGCTCTTTCGATGCGGTTCTCGCTTCCAACGACGGCACTGCCGGCGGCGCGATTCAAGCACTCATGGAAGAGGGTCTATCCGGCAAAATCTTGGTAACCGGGCAAGATGCGGAACTCGTCGCTTGCCAACGACTCATGGCGGGCACGCAAGCCATGACGATCTATTTACCGATTCAAAAACTGGCCACGCGCGCGGCGGAGCTGGCCGTGCAGCTTGGCAAACGCAAGCCGGTCATCACACGCGCAGGCACGCACAATGGCGCGGTGGAAGTGCCGACGGTGCTTTTGGAAGTGATCACGGTGACGAAAGAGAATTTGAAAGAGACTGTGATTGCCGACGGATTTCACTCTGCGCGCGAGGTGTTTGGGGAGAGGGAGTGAGGCTGCCTGCTGCTCCGCCGTGCGATGATTTGCCCGCCTCGGTAAGCACAGAGCTTTCCGCGCGACAAAAACCGAACATGCCCGCGTGAAAAGAATCTACGGGGGTTGGATTTGACACTGCGTAAACGGAACCTATTTTGAAAAAATAAATGAGGTGACGCGAGGATTAGCCAGGCTTTAAGTCAGCTCGCTTGAAGCGGCCACCTCGGTAAACAAGCGAAGATGATACCTAGGTGAAGCAGCGACAAGCCATAAAAAAGCTTTGCTTCGTTTTTGCCGGCAACGCGCGCGCACAGCAAGCGGCAATTTGCAATTGACATTTCTAGGCGGTTTCAACATATTCGGCGCAAGCCGATGATCTCCAGCTCTGATTTCCAACAGCGGACAGCACCTCAAGCCACCAGCAGCCCTTTCATTAACCGAGTCCTTCTTTTATGCCAACCGCACCACACTCCTCTCAGAGACTGCTCACTGTACAAAATCTTACCAAGCGTTTTCCCGGCGTCATCGCGTTGAAGAATGTTTCGTTCGATTTGAACGAAGGCGAGGTGCACGCGCTCTGCGGCGAAAACGGCGCGGGTAAATCAACACTGATCAAAACACTTTCGGGCATTCATCCATTCGGCAGCTACGAAGGTACGATTCAGCTCCACGATCGGGCGGCGGAGTTTCGTAGCATCGCGGATGCGGAGAAGGCGGGGATCGCGGTGATCTATCAAGAGCTGGCGCTCATTCGCGAGATGACCGTGGCCGAAAATATTTTTCTCGGCGCAGAGCCGACGAAGGGCATTCGAATTGATTGGAATCGTTTGTATGCCGATACGAAAAAGCTGATGGCGGAAAACGGCCTCAATCTCGATCCCGCGACGCGCGTCGGCGATTTGGGGATCGGCCAACAGCAGATGGTTGAAATTCTCAAAGCGCTCTCGAAGCGCTCGAAGATTCTTTTGTTGGATGAGCCTACGGCCGCGCTCACAGAAAAAGAGGTTGAAATTCTATTGGGTATCATTCGCGGTTTGAAAGAGAAAGGGCTGACGTGCGTTTATATCTCGCACAAGCTCGACGAAGTTTTCGCGATAGCGGATCGCATTACCGTGTTGCGCGACGGGGAGTCCGTTGGCACGTTTGGGCGCGTGCAAACCAACAAGAGTGAAGTTATTCGCCATATGGTTGGCCGCGAGATCAGAGATCTTTTCCCGCGACGGCAAGCGCATCTCGGCGCAACGCTGCTCAAAGTGGAAAACTTGCGTGTGCGTGAACCGGGAAAGAGCAAGCCCGTGCTCGAGGGCATTAGCTTCGAATTGCGTGCGGGCGAAGTGCTCGGCTTCGGCGGCTTGATGGGCGCAGGCCGCACGGAGCTGTTGATGCACATTTTCGGCGTGTATGGCCGGCGCTTGGCGGGAAAAATTTTAATTGCTGGAAAGGAGTTGTTTAGCCGCTCGCCGGCTGAAGCGATTGCACAGGGCCTCGTGCTGGTGAGCGAGGATCGCAAGCGCTATGGTCTACTTTTGAAAAAGTCCATCGGCTTCAATCTCTCGCTCGCTGCGCTGAAGCAATTCTCGCGCAACGGGCTTATCGATCATCCGCGCGAGATTAAGAGCAACCAAACCTATTTTGATTCACTCGGCATCAAGGCGCCCGGACAGGAAACGTTCGTCGAAACGCTCTCCGGCGGCAATCAACAAAAAGTCGTGCTGGGCAAGGCGTTAATGACGAAACCGAGCGTGGTTTTTCTCGACGAGCCGACACGCGGCATCGACGTGGGCGCGAAGATCGAAGTTTATGAAATCATCAATCAACTCACAGAGCAAGGCAAGGCCGTGATCTTGGTTTCGAGCGAGCTGCCGGAATTGATGAGCATGAGCGATCGCATCATCATTTTGAGCAACGGCAGAATCGGCGGCACGTTTACTCGTGAAGAGGCGACACAAGAGGGGATATTGACCGCGGCGATGAAGTTTCATTAGCTGGTTGCTTGATGCTGGTTGCTGGTTGCTGGTGGCAAAGGATGTGAAAATCACTTGGCTTCAAACTGTTTAACTCTTGGAGGTGGGCAATGAGCGCGACAAAGCTTAAAAGTTATCGCGACCTGGAAATCTGGAAAATGGCTCGTGAACTGGTCGTGGTTGTGCACAAGATGACGTTAGAGAAACTGCCAAAATTTGAGATGTACGAAGAAGGCAGCCAAATTCGTCGCTCCTCCAAGTCCATCTCAAGCAATATTGTCGAAGGATACGGACGGAGCAGGTATAAAAATGACTACATCAAATTCCTCACATATGCACTCGCTTCCCGCGATGAAACTCGAGACCACATTGAAATGCTCTACGAAACCGGCTCTCTAAGCGACAAAGATCTATTCGAAAATCTTCGCAAACGGTATGACGTTCTCGGCAGAAGCATCAACAATTTCCGCCAAAGGATAATAACCAGCTTCTTGTCGCCAGATGTAAACGTTCGTAATGGCGACGAATAAAGTTGAGCAACCAGCAACCAGGAGTCCTCCATCACCAGCAAAATCTCATTCCGTGATTTTTCCATCGGCATCGCACTCGTGCTGATTTGGATTTTTTTTGCACTAGCCTCGGACAAGTTTCTTGGACCGCGCAATCTTTCACTATTGTTGATTGAGTTGGCGGTGACCGCAACACTTGCGCTCGGCATGCTGCTCGTGTTGTTGCCAGGCTTGATCGATCTCTCCGTGGGAAGCGGCGTCGGGTTGATCGGCGGCATTGCGAGCGTGCTGGTGTTTCATCACCACTGGCCTTCGCCGCTTGCTATGCTCGCCGGACTTACATTCGCCATTGCCGCCTGGGTGTTAATGGGTAGGATTATCATCACACAAAAAATTCCGGCATTCATCATCACGCTCGGCGGCTTGCTGGTGTTCAAAGGGGCGTTTTGGTTGGTGATTGAAAACGCAACGGTGCCCGTGACTGAAGGCAACACCGTCAATCTTTATGCGCTGCTCACGACGTACTACTTCCCGGCATGGGCGGGCTATCTGCTCGCCGCGCTCATCGGCGCTGCATTGATTGTTTCAAAACTGCGTGCACGCAGGCTGCGTTTGCAGCACGGTTTCGAAGTGGAAGATCGCGAAGTTGCGATTCTCAAAACGTTCATCAGTCTGCAAGCCATTCTGCTCGTGGTGATTCTCATGAATCAGTTTCGCGGCGTGCCGCTCGCAGTGGTGCTGCTTGCTGCGCTCGCTTTCGTGGTGTATGTGATCACGCAACACACGCCGTTTGGTCGCTATCTCTATGCGATTGGCGACAACGAAGAGGCTGCGATTCTCTCGGGCATTCCGGTGCAGCGAGTGATTATCGGCGCATATGCGTTGCTCGGCGGTATCGTCGCGCTCACCGGCTATATGCAAACTGCTTATGCAGGCGCTTCAACGACCACTGTCGGCGATTTGATGGAATTGGATGCCATTGCCGCGTGCGTGATCGGCGGCACAAGCTTGAAAGGCGGGCGCGGCACCGTGCTCGGCGTGCTCTTCGGCGCATTGATCATGACAAGCCTACTCAACGGCATGACATTGCTTGCGATCTCCCCGGAATTGAAATTCATCACGCGCGGCATTGTGTTGATTCTTGCGGTGTGGATGGACGTGGCGTTGGCGAGGAAGGCAGGGTGATTAGCTATACAAAATGAAGCTCTTTTGTGATCTCAACGAATGCATGCCCTCTTTATGAGAAGATGGTATTAGCGTCTGCTGGCACTCGTTGCCGTAAGCCGCCTGCCCCGGATGATCTCCTACAAAAGCGTTTTCGCGGCAATCTTGCTCATCGCCCGCTCCGCCAACGCCATAATCGTGAGCGAGGGATTAACCCCGGGATTCGCGGAGATCATGGAGCCGTCGCACACGTACATGTTTTCATAGCCGAAGACGCGATTGTCTTTGTCGATCACGCCCTCCGAACGATCGCTGCCCATCACCGCGCCGCCGAGAATGTGCGCGGTGGTGGGAATGCCGAGTAAAGTTTCCGTTGCAAGTGCGGTGGGTTTACCGTTCACGATTTTGGCATAATGTTCCGCCAGTTTCTTCGCCTCCGGAATAAATGAGTTTGGCGCCGCGCCGGCTTCGAGTGTTGATTTCATGCCGACCACGCCGCGCGAGAAACGCAGCGTGCTATTGATCGTCTGCATGAACAATAAAATTTGCGTGCGCTTCGAC
>JABWAN010000286.1 GCA_013361015.1 Candidatus Zhuqueibacterota bacterium
CTCGCCGATCACGCGCGCAATCTCGCGTGTGGCTGCGAAATCGCCGGCCGCCAACGCCGCCAAGCCGGACAACTCCATTGTAACATTCTTGCCGTAGTGCGTAATCGGATTGCCGTTAACGTCGCAAAACATCGCGAAATCCGAGCGCGTGCTCACCACCAACTCGCGCATGATTTCCGCAATCTTGTTGAAAGTGGCGGTGGAAAGCATGAACGGCTGTGTGATGCGTTCTGCTGTTGGCATAACCTCATCCTCGTGGTTATATGTGCTATTTCCTTTAGGTTTTCTTGCTACTGTCCCGTCGCCAAGCGATCGGCCAAAAAATTTGGTAGGCCCTGTGCCCGAATTTTCTTCTGCGTCTTGGCAACATCATAAGGTGCACGCTTGAGCACATACTCCTTTCTCTGCGTGTCCAAAACGCCAAAGGCCGCAGCCGGATTACGGTCGCGCGGCTGCCCGACACTGCCAACATTGATCAGGTAACGATGCTTGTCAAGAAACGTCACCGGATATTCTTGCCGTACCTGCATGCGGCCCTCCGCGTTCAGATCAATAACCCACGGCGTGTGCGAATGGCCGATGAAACACAATTGCAGTTCGAACGCGGCAAAACTCTGCTCTGCATCCTCCAATGAGACAATATAATTCCACCGTCGCGGCTCATCGGGCGAAGCATGGACGATAAGCGTATCCTCAAATTCATGCGTATAGGGCCGGCTGCGAAGGTACGCCATGGACTCTTCGTTCAACTCGCGCATCGTCCATTCAATGGCTTCGCGCGCGAGGTAGTTGAAAAATTCCAAATCCACGCGGCCCAGCGAAGCTTCGTCGTGGTTGCCGATCAAGCACACCGCCGCGCGTTCTTGCACGATCTGCACGCATTCGTTGGGGTTCGGGCCGTAGCCCACCACGTCACCGAGGCAGAGAATAGTGTCTATTTGCAGTTTGTCAATTTCAGACAAAACGGCGTAGAGCGCTTCGAGATTACCGTGAATGTCTGAAATCAGACCATATCGCATGGCACGCCTGCAATGCAATGAATTCAAGTTCGCTTGAAATTGGTTGCGAATATAACATCCACTCTATAGTGATGCAAGCTGAATTTCAACGCATGGGGGGATTGTAACGCAAAAATAATGGTTTTGCACGAATGCCGCGCGCAAAGGGGAGCGCATTTAGGGGGAGATGAAAGACCGGCGAGTTTTCTATTTTGAAGGCAAAGTAAAGGATGCATCAAATCATTAGCGCAATACCACAAGAATGATCGCCAGCCCCGGCACTAAAATATCGCCGCCGGATCCACGTCAATCGTGATGCGCATGCGTTTGCGCGCTTGGGCTTTGTGAACGAGACGTAGCACCTCTGCCAAAGTCTCACGCATGCGGCGTGCGCTCGGGTCGCGCAGCGGGTCGCTCTTGATCATCACTTGCCAGCGAAATTCGTTTTGCAGTCTTTGCAGTGGCGCCGGAGTTGGGCCATAGAGCTGCAGCGGCGCTTTGCTGGCGCGCACGAGTGCGGCAAAATCGTGCGCCACGCCGCGCACTTTCTCATTGTCTTTATGTCGAAATAACACCACAGCCAAACGCGTGAACGGCGGATAATGCAACTGCCGGCGCTGCTCGATCTCCGCGGCGAAAAATTTATGGAAGTCGTGCTGCTGCGCACAGATTAAACAAAAATTCATGGGCGCGTAGGTTTGAATGATCACCTCGCCCGGCAAATTTTTTCGGCCCGCACGCCCCGCCACTTGCGTGAGCAATTGAAACGTGCGCTCCCCCGAGCGGAAGTCCGGTCGCAGCAAACTCGAGTCGGCGGAGATCACGCCCACCAAAGTGACGCGATGAAAGTCCAGCCCTTTTGCGATCATCTGTGTGCCAAGCAGAATGTCGTATTTGTGCTCGCCGAACTCGCGCAGAATGCGGTCGTGTGCAAGTTTGCCGCGCGTCGTATCCGAATCCATACGCACCACGCGGGCTTGCGGCAGCAATTCGTGCAGCGCCTCCTCCACTTTTTGCGTGCCGATACCTTTGAAGATCAAATCCATACTATGGCATTGCGGACATGCGTCCGGCGCCTTCTCGTAATAATTGCAATAGTGGCAGCGCAGCGCGTGCCCGCGACGATGATACGTGAGTGGAATGTTGCAGGCCTCGCAGAGCTTGGTGAAACCGCAATCCACACACTTCACGATCGGCGCGAAGCCCCGGCGATTTTGCAGCAGAATGATTTGTTCTTTGCGCTCAAGCTTCTCCAAAATCTTGCCGAGTAAAATACGAGAGAAGATGCCCTCGTGATCGGGCGCGGTTTTGCGAAAACGCATCATGTCGAGCAAACGCACTTCGGGCAACGGCACGTTGTCAATGCGGCGCGGCAGTTCGAGCAAATGATATTTGCCGGCGCTCGCATTGTAATACGATTCCACCGCAGGCGTCGCGGAACCGAGCACGACTGCGGCATTGAGCATCTTCGCGCGCACGATCGCCACGTCGCGCGCATGATAACGCGGCGAGGGATCAACCTGCTTATAACTCGACTCGTGCTCTTCATCCACCACAATCAAACCGAGATTATGCACCGGCGCAAACACGGCCGAGCGCGGCCCAATGACCAGTTTCGCCTCGCCGCGTTGCACCCGGCGCCACGCATCATAACGCTCGCCGTGGCTCAACCGGCTATGCAACACGGCAACGTTCACGCCGAAATTGCTCTGAAAACGCGCGACGGTTTGCGGCGTCAAAGAAATCTCCGGTACCAGCGCGATGGCCCCTTTGCCAAGTTCCAGCGCTTTGCGAATCGCCTCGATGTACACCTGCGTCTTGCCGCTGCCCGTGATGCCGTGCAGCAGAAAAACTCCAAAAGCATTTTGTTGCAATGTCGCAGAAACCGTTTCCACGGCGCGGCTTTGCTCTTCATTCAGCACAAATGCCGGTGCAACTTCGACGGGCGCGCCATACGGATTGCGATCGATTTCCTGCTTCGTCAATTCCACCAAAGATTTTTTTACGAGCGCGCTAAGCCCGCTGCGCGAAAGCCCAACTTTGTGCAACAAAAACGGACGGCTCAACGCACCTTTGCGCTGCAAGAGCTCGAGGCTTTCCCATTGCTGGGCATTGAGCTTTAAGCCGCTGCTGCTGCGTTCGGCGAGCGCATGGCGGCCTTGCTCAATCAGTTGCACATAAGTCAACGCCAGCGCTCGCGCGGAAGCGGACGACATTTCCTGCAAAACTTCCACGAAGCCGGCCTTCACTAATCCCCGTAGACTTTCACGAATACTTTGATAGCCAAGTTGCTTTGCGAGAAAAGCGATCTTATAGCCCTTCTTGCCGTGCAGAGCCAGCACGATTTCGAATTGCCGCGGCGCGCGCGTCTGCAATTTGGCAAGTTCGTTTTGATCCAGCTCACGCACGAGCCGGACGAATTGCTTGCTCTCTTGCTCCAATCCCGGGGGCAGCATGGTGCGCAACACTTCGCCCAGGCTGGCGAGATAGTATTCACTAATCCACTGCGCCAAGCGCAAGCGCTGCTCATCGAAAAGCGGCTGCTCGTCGAGGATATCAAAGATGTCTTTAAGTTTTTCAGGCGGGAAATCAATTCTGCTGACGCGTTTGACGATAAAACCGGTCATCACGCGTTTGCCCAAGGGCACGAGCGCGCGACAGCCCGGCAATGCGACTCGATCCAAGCTTGCGGGAATACGGTAGGTGTAGCCTCGTGACAGCGGCAGGGCAAAATGTATTTCAGCGTAAGGAAGAGGCATGGGGGACTGGAGGACGAGATGATTTCTTTTGATGAATGTAATGAAAAGATCAAGGGGGGATCGCAATTGAAAAGGCAAAGGAAAAAGGGGCCGTGCTGCCTCGCTGCCGCTTTATGCTTGGTTGCGTTGAAATCTTGCCATGGTATAGGAGTCAGATAAAACACGCTGAATGAAGCAATGGTCCTAAACCTATGCCGACGCCAATTGTGTCACCCGAACATCGTGGAGGCGCAAGCCGTCGTTTTCTAAAGATAGAAAGGGCTGCAATCTTTCTCCTTGCAATAGCTTTCGAACTTTCTCTTTGACTTCGCAGGGAGCCTCTTCAAGCTCAGAAAGAGATTGAGGAGGAAGAGCAACGAGCTTGCTATACGCGAGTATGGTCAGACCTTGAATCTCGGAATAATCACAATCACAAAAGAGTGTAACGTCCTCATTTAGCCCGATGCCGGTCCGTTTGCCTTCTTTTCCCGCAGCAAAACGAACTTCCAAAATGTCCCCTTCTTGATCATAAAACATCTTGACGACCTTCATGTTTTGCCCTTATGGGTTTAACGAAAAATCTTCTTTTGATATGCCGTGAGCACGAAGTTGTTTGTCATACTCCTACCGGGATAACCCTTGAAACCAAATTTGACAATCACATAAACGTGTGTCATGCCCCGTGGGAGATCATCAAACCGTTTTGTATAAACGAAAGTATCCAAGTGCAAGTGATGTTGATTGCGTTTGCCATCTCGGACCGTTTTGAAAAGATGCGGTTTGTGGCCGAGCATTTCCGGATGTTGCTCAATGATATGTTGCCAGCGCTCATCGGTGAGATAGACTTCGTTTCCATACCTGTCTACAACTGTTTCCAAGATTCCACCCGATTATGCGGCGTACTCTGACTCACGAAGTATAGCCATAATGGCATAAAATTTCAACGAGAAAGATTTTCGGCTACCTGCGGTTAAGATGTTTATCATCCCTCCGTACGCTGGCGTGATTGTATCCTTTGGTGAGCTGTTTGCCAACGAAAAGAATTACCAATACAATTTAATCATCGCGCCTCGACCGTATGGCTGCACGCGCCATTGTAAGCCGGTCTTGAAATTTCCCTGCCCGTCGCCCTCCACCAACTTCGTCACGGTATTCACGCTCGCAATTGCCAACGCGCTGCCGAGCACAACGTCCGAAAGCCAATGATCTTCATTATACATGCGCGACGTTCCCGCCAGCGCACCGAGACCATAGAGACCTACTTTCGCAACGGGACTGTCGATTCGTTTCGCGAACACATGCGAAGTTGCCAGAGCGACCATCGTGTGCCCGGAGACAAACGAATAGTACGCCTCTTCTTTTCGAAACGGCTCAAAGACATCATGGCCCAGGCCAAGATGCGGCCGCGCGCGGCCGGCGGTGAGCTTCGCAGTGGTTTGCATCAGCCCGGAGGGCAGGAGCGCACCGGCAAGAATAACGGCGCTTTCGCGCAGCCATTCATTTTGAGCGACGAGGCCGGCGACATAAACGCTGCCGGTAAGAATAACCACAGTGCGCGGCTCGCCATATTCGACGCCGATATCCGCAAGCTTGTCGGCAGTGCGGCTGTGATTACGCAGGAAAAATTCATTCACCTCTTTATCCAAAAAAGATAGTGCAAACGTTCCGCCAACCACAGCGCCGAAGCGCGCCCAATCGCGTCCCTGCCAATGCAACGGCGAAGTGAGCACGCGCCCGGTGCCTTGCGCCACGTGTTTAAGATCTTTACCGATCGTTTCAGGGAGAGAAGCGGAGGAACGCATTTGCGCGTGTGCAGAGATACCGCAACACAGAAGCGCAAGAATCATGGGCCGGAGCATAAGACCTCTTGGAAATGTGATTCGCATAGAAATGACGCACACAGAAGCCTCTCACAATTTGTTTTTACAATTTATCGAATTTCTCCCCAATGTCAAGCAGCCGCGCAATAGTAGCGATCCGGGGTATTTGATTTTGAGGCCGCACGACCACACCCTGCAGGGGGAGGACTTACTCGCTTTACCAATGGGAGCACAAAATAGGTTACATTCATCGCCGCTAGTGCCGCCATTCAAGAGGAGCCTTTTTGAGCACTCGGCAGCAGTTCGAGCGAATAAAAAGATTGCTCCGGAATGACAGATTCAGGGGCGCGATTACCGAATTTGAAAATGCAAATTCATGAATCGGAGGTCATGCGCGCAGGCCTTAGCTTGACACGTATGCGCCGGGTGGATGAGTTCGGTAGCATGCAGATTACCGAACTTGATCGTCAAATTTCATAAGCGTATGCCCTAATCGCAGCTTGCTTTTCGAGGCGCGGCTTACGGGCAGCTCGGTTGCCTTCTTGTCGCGCATGCGCACGCGATAATTGCCGCCGAGGCCGCGCACGATTTCGAGCACGTGTTTCATGTTGACGAGCACGGCGCGATGAATGCGCACGAATTGTTCTGCGGGCAATTCGGCTTCGAGTTGATTGAGAGACTGATCGAGCAGGTGGGTGTCATTGTGCGTGTGGACTTCGACGTACTTGTCCACGGCGCGGAAGAACAGAATTTCGTTGTAGTCGAGCAAGCGGATACGGTCGCCGGCGCGCACTTGCAGGCGTTGCAGTTTGGGCTTATTAATCTCCGCCAGCAGGTTTTGCAATTGTGTTTGCAGTTGGATTTGTTCATGGCCGGTGAGGCGGCGCAATTTTTCGAGCGCGCGCTGCAAGCGTTCCGGCTCAACGGGCTTGAGCAGATAATCAATCGAATTGGTCTCGAACGCCTTGAGCGCAAATTCGTCGTAGGCCGTGGAAAAAATCACGAGCGGCACATGCGTGAGGCGTGCAAGCACTTCAAACCCATTCAGCTCGGGCAACTGAATATCGAGAAAGATCAAATCCGGCTTGAGGGCATTTATCATCTCGACGGCTTCTTCGCCGTTGGTCGCTTGCGCCGTGAGGTCGATGAAATCACTGTACGGTTGCAGCAAGCGCGCTAGTCGCTGCAGTGCGAGCGGCTCGTCTTCGATGATGATAGTTTGGTATTTCATAACACGGCTTTGGCGTGATGAACAGGCCCTTGTGTTGTTCGCTAGCGCACGGCAATGCTGCTGGCCGCACGAGTTTCTTCCTTGGCCTCCTCCAGAAGGAGAGGATTCTGCAGCGGCAGGCGCATGCGAATGCGTACGCCGTTTTCGGTTGCCAGCTCAAATGCGTAATCTTCGCCGTAGTGCAGCGCTAGGCGCTCGCGCACGCTGCTGAGGCCGAAACCCTCCGCGGCGCCGGCGCGATCAAAACCCTTGCC
>JABWAN010000287.1 GCA_013361015.1 Candidatus Zhuqueibacterota bacterium
GGCCTCACTATTGCCGGAATGATTCTCGTCAACAACCCCGGCAGTTGGAGCCACGTTTATCCGCCGCTGCTGCACGCCCCATGGCACGGCTGCACGCCGACCGATCTGATCTTTCCATTTTTTCTTTTCATCGTCGGTGTGGCCATGCCGTTCGCGTTCTCGAAGCGATTGGAACACGCGCACGACCGCAGAAAATTATACCTCCGCATCCTCAAACGCAGTCTCATCCTTTTCGGGTTGGGACTCTTTCTTTCCGGCTTTCCATTCTACAAACTCGCCACGTTGCGCATTCCCGGTGTGTTGCAGCGCATCGGCGTGGTTTATGGCATCGCTTCGCTCATTACGCTCAATACGAGCGCGCGCGGACAAGCGTGGACGGCAGCGTTATTGATGCTCGGTTATTGGGGCGCGATGGCATTGATCCCGGTGCCCGGTTATGGCGCGGGTGATTTGTCGATGGAAGGCAATCTCGCCGCGTATGTTGACAACGCGCTATTGCACGGCCACATTTGGAAACCGACGTGGGACCCCGAAGGCATTTTGAGCACGATTCCCGCGATCGCGACGACGCTCACCGGCGTTTTGACCGGCCACTTCTTGCGTTCGGGCAAAGAAAAAAGTGTGATCGCCGGCTGGCTTTTCGTTTATGGCTGGGCGGCAATCTTGCTGGGTTGGATTTGGAGCATTTGGTTTCCGCTCAACAAAAGTTTGTGGACGAGTTCTTACGTGCTGTTCACAAGCGGCGCGGCATTGCAGCTCTTCGGCGTGTGTTATTGGCTGATCGACGTGCAGAACATTCGGCAATGGGCCAAGCCCGCCATCATTTATGGCGTGAATGCCATCGCCGTCTTCGTGCTCTCCGGTCTCGTCGCGCGCACACTGACGCTGATCAAATGGCAACAAACCGGCGGAGAGACGATTACACTCAGAACATGGTTGTATCAACATGCCTTTGTCTCGTGGGCGGGAGAGTTGAACGGCTCGCTCGCGTTTGCGCTTGCGAATATACTGTTCTGGCTCGGCGCGATGACGATCTTATATCGCCGCCGCGTCTTTATCAAAATTTGAAATAAGCGTTCCGCACGGTTGAGCTGTGGCTTTCTCTCAAAGTGATCAAACGCCGTTGCCCAGCCATGGCTAAAAAACTTCCATCTGAATAGAAGAAATCTACATGAACCTCTCCTTTATTGAGCTACGCAAAGAGTACCAACAGCAAACCTTGCACGAAACCGAAGTCGAGGCCAGCCCGATTGCGCAGTTTAAAAAATGGTTCGATCAAGCCATGGCTGCGGAGGTCACATACCCGGATGCCATGACGCTGGCCACTGCAACGCAAGACGGGAAGCCCTCTGCGCGCGTTGTGTTGCTCAAAGGTGTGGACGAGAACGGCTTCACTTTCTTTACCAATTACGAAAGCCACAAGGGCCGCGAGTTGGCGCAGAATCCGCACGCCAGCTTGGTGTTTTGGTGGAAAGAACTCGAACGCCAAGTGCGTATCGCGGGCCGTGTGGAGCGCGTTACCGTACACGAGTCGGACAACTATTTTCGCATGCGTCCGCGCGGCAGCCAAATCGGAGCCTGGGCCTCGGCGCAGAGCGAAGCGCTGCCTACTCGTGAAGCATTGGAGCAAAGCGTGCGCGCGTTTGAAGAAAAGTATGCAGATGGTGAAGTTCCTCGCCCGCCGCATTGGGGCGGCTTTCGTGTGCTTCCGCACACGATCGAATTTTGGCAAGGCCGGCTCAATCGCTTGCACGATCGCATACGCTATCGCGTGCGGGAGAGCGGCGGTTGGGTGATTGAGAGATTAGCGCCGTGACAAAATACCTCCGAGGCTTTGCGCTGTCCGCGCCGCAAACTCCTCTCCTCTCCAAACAAACCGCGCAAACTGCGCGCGCGTAGAAAAATAGACGATATAAAACGGATGTAGCATAGCAGCGAGAGAGAAGTAACGCAACAGACTCTCCTCGCCGAACCATTGCGCGGCCTTCTTCAAATATAAAAACTCAAAGCACGCCTTGAGCAACCCGCATGCTAATGTGAAGAGAAAAATTTTTATCTCAACAAGAAAAACGGCAAGCACGCCAACACACAAAAAAAGATTGAGCCCATAAACGGCAGCGAGTGCGAGCGTCACGCTCAACTTGTAATGACGGCCTTTGGAGGCATAGCGCGTGCGCTGCGCTTGAAAATCTTTCCACGAAGCCGGCGGGCGCACGGGCACGTGCGCGGAGGTATGGCCGGCAAACTTGATTTGGCCTGCATGATGCTCGTGCATCTTGTGCAGCAAAAGATCGTCATCGCCGGAAATCCATTGCGCAATTCCATCAAACCCGCCAATCGCAAAATACGCCGAACGACGATACGCGAGATTGCTGCCCGTGCAGGTCAACGGACGACCGACGCCGATGCTGCCCGCGGCGACCGCCGCCAGCGAAAAATATTCGAGCGCCAAAATTTTTTGCAGTGAACCCGTGCGCGGTCGATACGGCGAATAGCCGCAAACCATCGCCGCATTCTCTTCGAACTGTTCCACCATTTCTCGAACCCATCCCGGACCCGGAACGCCATCGGCATCGGTGAGCACGATGATCTCGCCCGTAGAGTGGCGAATGGCATGATCGAGCGCGCGCTTCTTCGGCGCGAAATCCGGACGCGTGTCTTCGATGCGAAAATATTTGGCGTGGGCATGTTGCGCGGCGAAGGCCGCCAGCAAAGCACCCGTGCGATCCGAGGAGCGGTCATCAACCAAACAGATTTCAAGCTTTTCGGTGGGATAATTCTGCTGCGCGAGGCCGGCTAACAAGTGCGGCAAGTTTTTTTCTTCATTGCGCGCACTGACAACGATCGTTGCAGAAGGATGGGCGCGCGCCGCGGAAGCCGTTCGCGCCAGATGCGTTTGTGACTGCGCGAAATGCAAACCGCGACGCAGCCAAAGCAGGCCAATGATATAAAAGAGCGTGAGCAGTGCGAAGAGGCTTAAGAAGAAGGCCATATGCCGGCGCGAGAAAGCTATAAAGTATTTTAATCTCGGTTTGGCCGAGCTATCATGATCAAGCTGCCGCGAGCATGGTGCTGCCTTGCACGCTACGACTCAGCCGTAGGTTCTCCAGTTTGCCTCATTGCTCGCCCATCTTCGCTGCAATCATCGTGAAATCATCTTGCAGTTTGACTTTCCCGGTGAAGTCGCGCAGCGCATGGCGAAGTTGGTGCAGCAAAGCCTGTGGTGGAAGACCATGGTTGCGCCGCAGCAAATCCACCAAACGTTGCTCGCCATACTCTTCGTCCTGCGCGTTCATCGCCTCGGTCAAACCATCGGTATAAAGCAGAAGCACATCACCGGAGGCCAGCGCGGTCTGTTCGATTCCAAAACTAAAATTTTCGACCAAGCCAATCGCTGCGCCGGTGGGCTTGAGCCATTCGGCGTGATAGCCCTCTTGACGCCGGCGCACCAGCAACGGCGGGTTGTGCCCGGCATTGCAATATTCAAACACGCGCGTCTGCGGATCGTAGCTGCCGAGAAAAATCGTGATGAAGCGAATCAATTGCGTGTTGTGCACAAACAGCGCATTCAATCTCTCCATAACCGCTTGCGGCGAATCATGCTCCGGCACCAGAATGCGCAAGGACGCTTGCAAACTCGCCATCAACAAGCTGGCGGGCATGCCTTTCCCCATTACGTCTGCAATCGCAAAGCCGTACGCACCGTTGCGGAAACGGAAGAAATCAAAATAATCGCCGCCGACAATTTCGGCGGGCTGGCTATACGCCGCAACCTGCAGATGAGGCACTTGCGGCAATTGCTGCGGCAGCAAAGATTTTTGGACTTTGTGCGCCAGCTCCAGCTCCGCTTCCAGCTTGCGCCGCTCTTCCACGGAGTAGTGATCGATACAAACGCACGCGGTGAAATCCATTTCGATGCGGCTGGTTTCAACATAACCATTGCAGACCTGGCACAATCCCAGAGTGCTATTTTCGGCTTTGCCGAGCGCCTCATTCAAAACCTGCAAGTGCTTCGCCACGGCCAGCTCATCGGCATTGCCCATGTGAATTTTCCTTTTCTGCGGCGGCGTATGCCCCAGCCATTCGAAGAGATTCTCGCGCTGCTTCTGCAGGTTCTCGCGAATACGTTGCATAATCTTAGTGTCCATGTTGCTGCAGGCTCCCTTTGGTTTTCGGAGTCATACGCAAAACGCACGCGACGGTTGCGGGAAAAGTCAAAGCGCAAAGCCGCGTTGCTCCTTCGCGAAGAAACCCAGTCGCGCTTATGTTTCTTTTGTCTTGTCGCTGCTTCACCGAGGGTTCATCTTTGCTTGTTTACCTCACTTTTATTTCTGCGCGCGAGGTGGCTTCAAAGCGAGGGCATCGCGCCACCGCGCCGATATTTGCAAAACTATGGTTCTTTATCTTCGAGTTGTCATTCTGGAAAAACCTTCTCTCTTGCTCGACACGAAGTTCAAAACCGGCCGGATTCCCAGCACGAGGGAAGTTTCCTTCGGAATGACATGATTGAGGAAGCGGTGCTCGCTAAACGAATTCTAAAAATCCACACGCAGAGAAAACGCCGCCCGCCGGCGATGGTCTGCATCGCCGCGAATGAAATTCGCATTCTGCAAACGCTCCCATTCAAACTCCAACCCCGCATAAATATCCCGCCGAATCTGATCTTCCACCTCCAAATGCACGCCGACGGTTTGCGCGACCGTGCCTTTGAGAAAACCTTTGGAAGGGCCGTCCGTTTCCAGATGTGGCTGAAATAAATTGCCGCGCCCATTGCGCTCGAAGTGCAGGCGCGTAACAAAACGCACGTCGCGATGAGGTTGATAGCCGAGTTGCACAAGCACGCGATCGGCATTCGGGCCGAATCGTCCGCCCAAAGCTTCACCATCGTTCTCATAAATATTCGTGGAATCATCGTGCGTGTACACAAACGGGTCGATGCGCGCATACTCTAAGCGCAAATCGGCTGTGCGCCAGCCGAACGGCTGCACCCAAAATGCGCCGGCAAGGTATGCCAGCTTGTTTCCGAAGTAGGTTCCAATGGGAAATTCCAAGCTCAAATCATCGACAAAAATCTCGCCATATAATTTGAGGCCGCGCTTGGGGAAATACGAAAAATCGAGCGTGAGCACGTTATTATCTTTATCGCCCAACAAATGCTCCGCGGCATGATAAAGCATGAGCGGATTGAGATACTCGAACTCCGCACTGCGTCCGCCATAGATTACGCTTTCGCCGACGCCGAAAAGAAAATTCGAGAAGGGCATGACTTCCAAACGATGCGCTGCAAGAAATTTTCTTTGCGTCGCGCGGAGATTGGCGTGCGCAAACACGAATCGAAACTTGCGCCAGCGCGCATCGAAACGCACGAGATCGAAAGGCTGGTTATCGCGCGACAGCGCCAATTGCGTGAGCGGGCTTACATTCCATGAGAAGTGATTGCGGCCCGCCTCGATTTCAAACCAAGGCAAGCGCACGCGGCCATAGGCAATCGCGGTTTCACGAAAAGCCGATTGCCCGGAAAGCACCACGGGTGAGCCGTCGCCCGGCTGAAGAATTTCGGTGCTGTCGTTGACGCCGCGTTCAAGAATATTGCTCAGTTCCGCGGCGAGCAGCAAGCGCGGCGGAAGCTGCGCACGGAAACGCACGCCGGCCCGCGTGCGTGAAACTTCATTTTCACCGTTCAACCACGCGCCGCGCTGCACTTCGAAACGCTGGCTGCCAAACAAATCTACGAAGAGCTGCGCGTCTTTTTCTTCATAACGTAAAAAATGCCTTTCGCCGCGGTCCGGCATGCTTGCCCCGACTTCCGGATCCGTAAATTCGGCGAGGTATTGTTTGAGCAAGGCTTGATCAGCGCCGGAGAGGGGCAGACGAGCCGCTTGTGCCTCCAGCAATATTGCCCGCGTTTGCGCGCGATCAATGGGAACGGCGTGCAAATCCAGCGCGCGTTGCGGAAAATACGTGACGAGGCGTTCGAGAAAAGGATAGACCGCGTGCTGCAACGGCACAGCCGCGGATTGTGGGAACGCATTGAAGGAAAATACGAGAGGGCATGCAGCCAAAATGAGTTTTGGTAGAAAATTACTTTTTCGGCGGGGCATCGGATTTGAAATCTCTCAATAGTCGATTTGAAACAAACTTTCTGCTTTTGAAACAAATATTGGAGACGAAGCAACACACGAAAATCTTTCCGCGTCCTCTCATGCGTTTGCGTCGCTTCGCCTTGCAGCGTTCACGCTGTGATACCGTTTGCCGGATTGCGTCCGCCGCGCAGACCGGTGTTTCCAAACGAGCCACATGCCGAGCAGGCTGGGCGCAAGCAAGTTCATGGCGAAAAGCAACAGACTGGCGTCGAATGCGGCTTGCGGTGAGAGATTCATGCGCGCAAAGAAGAATGCAGCAGCGCCTTCGCGCACGCCGAGATCGCCGACTGCGATGGGCAGAAGACTTTTCGCGAAGAACGTAGCGGCTGCGCCGATGCTGCCTTCATAAAAGGAGACCTTCACGAGGCCGCGCAGCAGAATGACGAATTGCAGGGAATAAGTGAGCACAAACAAGAATGATATGAGCCAAACCACCGCCAAGTTCTTTGCGGAGAGGCGGGTGAAAATTCGCAATGAAGGAATTTTTTTCGAGCGAGTTTGCTTCCGCATACGCGCCAAGCTTCTGAGCATGCGCGGTTGCAGAGCAAGCGCGTTGAGCGCGATGAAACAGAGGAGCAGAACGACCGCAGGCAGCAACATGGCGTGTGGCAGGAAGGCGGCTTTGACCAGACAAATTAGCGCGATCCCGCCGAAGAGCAAATTAATGAGCAGGTCAAAAACTTTGTCCAGCGCGGCAAGGAGCATCACTTGGTGCCGGTTGACCTGTGGCAGAAAGAACGCGCGGCCCAATTCGCCCCAGCGCCCCGGTGTGATAAGTCCCAAGGGAAATCCCGCGAGCAGGGAGAATAGCGAAGCGCGTGGCGTGAGAGAACGCACAGCACAACGAAGCAAATAGTGCCACTTCAGGAATTGCAGACCGAGTTCG
>JABWAN010000288.1 GCA_013361015.1 Candidatus Zhuqueibacterota bacterium
CGGAACGTCCGTGTTCATCACGAGCATGGCGTGCTCGGTGGTCAAATACGGCGCAAGCTCGACGGCTTTCTGAAACTGCGCGCGCAGATTCATCACCAACGCGTCGATATCCATGCCCTCGACGATTTCGTCCGGATACGGTTGCACGGCGACGACGGCATAAGGATCGTTTTGCAAATAGTCCAAAATTCGCGCACGCGCGACGCCCTGCACCATCGCGCTTTGCGTGCCGTCTGGCATTTTGAAAATTTTCATAACCTGTGCGATCGTGCCCCAGCGATAAACGTCTTCCGGACCCGGATCCTCCGTTCCTCCATCTTTTTGCGCAACCACCATGATTAAACGTTCGCCACGAATGACATTCTCAATCAAACGCACGGATTTTTCACGACCGATGGAAAGAGGCAAGATTTGATGCGGATATATGACGGTATTGCGAAGCGGCAACAGCGGCAGAATCTTCGGAATCTTCAATTCGCCTTCGTGCAACTGCTCTTTGTCTACACTCATCTTAGTTCCCTATAATGATAAAGGATATTTTCAAACTCATATGAGGCTTTTGAAAGGACAAATCATATGCCACTCACCTCGATTGCCAATCGTGCATTAAGTTCAATATAGAAGTCGTTGAGGTTGTTTGTGCACTTCTGTTCTATATCGGCGCATGTCACAAGTGTTGTCAGTCTTAAAGCAACGTTGGCAGAGATTGCTGCAATTTGGCATGGCCGTTTCATCAGACTATTCACATAGACACGGTTTTCTCGGGTTGCAACACAATGCCGCAGAAACTTCAGCGCATGCCAATACCACAGTAGGCAGTGGTCGCAGCATGCCCACGAAACACAGCGGGCACACACAAAACACTTTCGCATGTTTGCACGGCTCTCGTGGGCAATAGTTTCAAGACAACGCGAAGTTAGTCTGAAACCTCGTCGCGCCATTTCGCCAAGCTCTGCGCCATTTGCTCCAAAAATCTTTGGTCATTCTCCCAAAACGCGTCGCGCGTGTGGCTATCAATATCGATCTCACCATACATTTGTTTGCCTTGTATCGGCACGACGATTTCGGATTTCGTTTCGAGACTGCACGCAAGGTAACGAGGATCTGCATTCACATCCGGCACGATGAGAGTTTGAGCTTCGGCCACGGCTGCACCACATATGCCCTGGCCGATGGGAATGCGCGTGTGCGGCGTGGGCGCGCCGAGATAGTTGTGCACGACCAACTCGCTGCCTTCCACTAAGTAAATGCCGGCCCAATCATATTTCGGGAAATGCTGTTTGAGCAGTTGCACACATTGGCGATAGCCCTCCTCCAACGCGGGGCGCTGCTGCAAAAAACGCTGCAACTCTTCACACACCAGCCGCCCGAGCACCACTTCAATACCGCGTTTGTAACTCACAATTCCCAAACCGGATATTTGCTCGAGGCACACGTCACGAATGACGGAGACTCGGCGAAACTCTTCGCGCGCGTGAATGTTTGAAAGGTGCACTTCGACCGCGGGCAATTGCACCGCCGCAATGGCATCACGCAGCGCATAGCTGTAGTGCGTCAATGCTCCGGGATTGATAACCAGCGCGACGGCAAGCTTGCGCTGCGCATGGAGAAAGTCTATGAGCGCGCCTTCGTGATTTGATTGAAAGCAGAGAGCTTCCATATGGCACTGCGCGGCAAAAGCCGAAAGCTCTTGATCAAGCTCGGCCAGCGTCAGCTTGCCATAGACTTCCGGTTCGCGCTCGCCCAGCAGATTCAAGTTCGGGCCGTGGACGATCAATATACGTTTCATTAACGTTCTTGGATTAGTTGTGAGAGGAACGCTGCGGTTTCGAGAGGCGGATGTTGCGCGAAGCTGTCGACGATCAATTGTGCGCGCAGATAAAACGGCTCGCGCTGTTGCAGAAGATTTTTGATGAGCAGCAACCGTTCTGCCGGCGCGACGCGCCCCAACATCGGGCGATTGTTGTCGTCTTTCAAGCGGCGAAACAACTCATCGGGATGGCAGCGCAGATAGACGACCAGACCTTGCTGCAAGATCGCCCACGCCGCTTCCTGCGCCGGAGTGCCGCCGCCGAGAGCAATCACCGTTTGCTTGTGCGCCAGCAGACTTTCGAGCAGCAGCACTTCGAGGCGACGAAAATAAGGCTCGCCGTGCACGGCAAATATTTGCTCGATAGGCATGCCTTCGCGGCGCACGATCTCTTCGTCCAAATCCACAAACTGCCATCCGATTCTTTGCGCCAGCAATTTGCCGATCGTGCTTTTGCCGCAGCCCATGAAGCCAATCAGAAAAATGCGCTCTACGTTGTCGACCATTGTTGCCATCGCGAAAAAATCTCAGTCATACTATCACCGCCGAACTTTTCCAACATCGCATCGGCGAGCACCAATGCTAGCATCGCTTCGCCAATCACGCCGGCAGCCGGCACGGCGCAGACGTCGGAGCGCTCGATGTGCGCTTCCGCGGCCTCTTTTGTGCGCATATTCACCGAGTCGAGTGGGCGCATCAAAGTGGAGATCGGCTTCATGGCCACGCGCACGACGAGCGGCTCGCCGTTCGTAATGCCGCCCTCGAGTCCGCCGGCGTTATTGGAAGAGCGCGAATAGCCGCGCTCCGCAGAATGGTAGATTTGATCGTGCACTGCGCTGCCCCATTGCGTTGCGCCGAGAAACCCGTTGCCAATCTCCACACCTTTGATTGCGGGAATGCTCATCATCGCCATGGCGATGCGTGCATCAAGGCGGCGATCCCATTGCACGTGGCTGCCAAGCCCGATGGGAAGATGGAAAGCCGCGACTTCGAAAATGCCGCCCACCGTGTCGCGTTCCGCCTTCGCGCGATCGATGATTGCAGTCATTTTTTGCTCTGCGTCGGCATCCAAACAACGCACGGGGGAAGCCTCAGCGTGTTGCGTTAACTCTTCCAAAGAAAAACCAAAACCGGCTTTGCCGAAATTCGTGAGCGAATATGGACTCTGCGCTTGTTGAATCTGAACGACATGACTTACGAGGCGGGCGCCAAAACTCTCTAAAAATTTCCGCGCCATCGCGCCCAATGCCACACGCGTCGTGGTTTCGCGCGCACTCGCGCGTTCGAGCACGTTACGAATGTCTTCCGTTTGATATTTGATCGCGCCCGCAAGATCGGCGTGCCCCGGGCGAGGGATTTCGACGCGTTTGCTCGCCGCTTCCTCCGCCACCGGCGTGGTTGACATTTTGATTTGCCAATTTTGCCAATCGCGATTTGCAATTTCCAACGCAATGGGCGAGCCGAGCGTCTTGCCGAAGCGCACGCCGCTCAAAATGCGCGCGCGGTCTTGCTCGATGCGCATGCGCCCGCCGCGGCCATAGCCTTGTTGGCGGCGATGCAACTGCACGGCAATATATTCTTCATCGATCTCCAAGCCCGCGGGCAAACCCTCCAGTATTCCGACCAGCGCTTGGCCGTGCGATTCTCCGGCAGTGAAATAGCGTAATTGGCTCATGTTCTCATACTCGCGGTTGAAAACGACGGGCATAATACGCATTTGCAGATTGGAAAGCAAGACTGGCGGAGTTGGCGAAGGAAGCGCCGCAATCAATAGTGGAGAACCGCAGCAAGATTACTTCTAAATGATCCCGAGCTTCTTCGCAAAAAGGCGAGGTTGGTTTAAAGGCAAAAACTTTTCTGTAAGCGGATTGAACGAATATCGCGGATACAAGCTTTTGTCTTATCCGTTATATTCGAAAAATCCGCTTACAAAAAACTTTTGGGTTGCGGTTTGTCCGCTTGGTCTGCCGAGGGAAAGCCTCGGGCATTTATTTGTATCGTCTCACGACGAAAAACTTTGTGCAGACGCGAAAGCTCTTGCTCTTGCGCTAGCCTCTTTGACGTGAATTATTCCGGCAAAAAAGAGGTCACAAAAATTTGCCTTGCCTCCGCGTGCGTGTTTTCGTATTATTGCATTGCGTTTTGGGGACGACATGGCTTCGACGGGGGTCAAGGAATCGAGGGTCGCATGCCGAGGTTGTCTGGAACCTCGTTAAATATCCGGGCAAACAATTTAAACGCAGACAACTATGCGTATGCTGTTGCTGCCTAATTAAACACTAGGTAGCACGCTTGTGCCGAACGCGCCATCCGGGAGGACACAAGCGACGACTCTGGTGGCTGGCTTCCCGCTGTGTCTGGGTGCGGGCGGCGAGATTCTACAGGCTGGCGCGCGACGACCCTTGTTGATTGAGGTCGCAAACGCGAGATCGATCAATCAAATAAACATGTAGAAGCTCTCCTTGACTGACCTTCGGACGCGGGTTCGATTCCCGCCGTCTCCACTGGAAAGCAAAAGCCCCTCCCGAATTGAAAAAACGGGAAGGGCTTTTTTATTTCTATCTCAGGTGGAATCATCTCGAGGCGTTCATGTAAGTACCACGCACTCCGAATGACCTTATTTCATCAGAGTCATTTTGCGAACAGCGATGAAACCCTCAGCCTCGAAACGGTAAAAATATAGGCCCGAAGCCAGCCCGGCACCATTGAAAACGACGGCATGCCTGCCGGCAGCCATTTTCTCGTTAACAAGCTGAGCCACTTCAGTTCCAAGGACATCATAAACCGCAAGACGCACGTATGTTTCTGCAGGCAATGCAAATAAAATGATCGTCGTGGGATTAAATGGGTTGGGCACGGCAGGGCCTAAATGAAATTGCGTGGGCAGTTGTTCCTTTGCAAGCTCTGCGTGATTCTCTTTTTCAAGCCCATCCAGGTCCACGTTTTCGCCCATAAGAATTCTCGCGAACGCAGTCAATTTATCCTTGGGATAAGCGTCAATCATCCTTGCAAGCAACACCTTGGCGTTTTCAAGGTCACGCTCGATCTCGACAAAATACGCTATTTGGTCGTAGAGGGAAGTCAATTCGTGAACCGAGTTGGGATAGTCCTGAATGATCAACGTATGGTAATCGTTCATGCGCTTAAAGTCTCGGGAGAATCCGGCTTCCCGAGCGGAAAGTTTCAGGCCAAACGGTCGCAAGGAATCGGCTTTATCTCTGTTCTCCAGACTGGCCAGAAAGTTGATAAGCTCTTCTTCGATCGTCTCGTTCGTCCTGCCGGAGTTCCCGTCGCGCAATTCCATTCTATTGAACTCGTAGTACATCAGTATAGCCAGCGGCGGAAATTTCGAACCGGAGTTATTTTCGATAAGGGTTTGCAGGATTGACTTTGCCTGCTCGTATTCCCCGCCATAACCGGCGTCAAGAGCTTGTTGAAATAGTTTTTCTTCGTCCTCCAACGTTATGGCGCTTTGATCGGCACATGGCGCATACGGCGTGAAACTTGCGTTTGCTAGCGGATTGGGATTGGAGGATAATGGGTTCCGAGCCAATACCCATGAAGTTCCGTCGATATAGTTTGCCGCATCCCCACCTCCCCAATAGTTGTTATCGGCGTAGACGCCCGAATGATTTTCCACGTTCATGTGAGGAAGATCGGTGTCGTACAAACTGTTGTATCCGCCCTCGGAGCTATAGCCCAAATATGGCGTGGCGTAATTTTGCGCCCGTAAGAGTGGCGCCCCGGCATTGGCTATGGTATTATAGCCGCGTAAGTGTTCTCCCACCTCATTGTCTGCAAAATTGGGAGTTCCGGCATTGACCATCACGCGCGTTTCAGTCATGACGTTGTACATGACCCACGGCGAGGAGGAATTCAGATATATTCCGTAACTGCTGTTCGTAATCGTATTGGATCGATATTCCGCCGCGGTGGTGACGTTGTCAGATTGGATGCCGTAGTAACCGCTGTTCTGAATCGTATTGTCGGTGACGAAGGCGTTGGAGGAATAACACCGGATTCCGACGCGACAGGAGGTAAATGTATTTTCGGAGATGGTCACGTTGGTCCCGGTATTCGTGGCGTACACGCCCATGCCGTTTAGGCCGGAACCCGTGAAGCTGCTGTTGCTGATATTGACCGCGCCGGTTGAATAATATGCCGCTACCGCCCTCGAATCCGTCGTATAACCGAAGTTGGCAAACGAGCAGTTTTGCACGGTGATGGCTCCGGAGTTTTGCCAAAAGGTTAATTCGTACGCCGCATTCCTGAAATCCGCGTATTGAATGTTTGCCGTTCCGCCGCTTTGCACGACGATCATCGCATTCTCCATGCTCGCCCGAGTATGGCTTTGACCATCGAATATCACGTGCTGCCCGGAAGTTCCTGGGACCGTGAAGACGCCATTCACCTGCAGTATGTAGCTCCCCGTGAAATTTACGGTCGCGCCGGCATTCACTTGCAGCGTCACGCCGCTTGCGAGAGCGGCGCTGCTATTGACAGTAGACGTCCCGGAGGCAACAAGAACCGTTTGGCCGGAAACGGCATTGCCGATTGCCGAGTTGATATTGGGATACTGGCCTTTGATGACAGAGCCAGATTTGATGCTGACATCGCACGGTGAGAAAGTACCCGAACCCTGTTTAATGATCTGCCCGCTCCCCTGGCATTGGACATAGTAGCCGTTCAGATTTATTGTTGCTCCATCTGCAATGGTGAGAATTATGTTGTCGGGTACAGTGACATTGCCGGTGAGGGTATGGGTACCACCCCAACATTCGTTTTCTGTGAGAGTCCCACTTGTTGTCCCTCCCCGTTCGCAATAAAGGTAGGCTTGAGCAGCAGTTCTAGTTGGATCCCATGGTGCCCACTTATTGATTTGTCTGCCTAGCTCATCATAAAGGATTTTATAAAAACAAGTCCGAACAATCATCGATGAACCATCCTGCGAGAGCAATGAAACGTTGAACAGACTCGCGTCGTTCCAATTATCGAATGAGTATCCAATTGTGCTAGGCCACCCAACGAAATAGCAGTAATCTGTCGGGAGACTGAGGTGCGAGAAAAGTCCACTCCTCTTCGCTATAGACTTTCGTTAGCGTTGCTCCTGCGGTCAATATCTCATAGTTGCTGCTCTCGGGGAGAGGAAACGGGTCCGGCAAGTAGGTAAGCGGTCCGGAAGAAAATCTAACATGCGCAGGGATGTCCTGTGAAGGAGTGGGGTACCCCGGAGCCCTAGGGCCTATAGATGGAAAAGGCATGCCTTGCATAAAATCGGGCGTAGATGAGTAGTAGTACGAAACATCACCGTTTGTTGCCTCGGCTCTTGCGCCAGGATTACCCTGAAAATATTCGTGGTCACGCATCACACTGTTGTGAATTCCGTAGCCGTCAAAAATAGGGTATGGTCCATCTTCGATTTCAATTGCGTCATCGTTCCCATCCCAAAGCTCGCAGCCCAAAACGCTGGTGAATGGTGCATCCTTAAGCTTGATGTTCCGCCATTCACCGTCGGTGTAGTCGTAAGTCTTGTTCCGCACAAAAACGTTGAAGGGACCGTGTTCGCCATGAGTACCATCGGCTTCGATCCATTCAATCAGGTTTTCTTCATACAAATTGGCATAGGAATAACGCCCATGGAGACAAAGATCAGCAGCTTGATAACCAATACCACCAGAGGTGGCGTACTGATCCGTTGAAAAGTTGAAAGCAAACACATTGCAATTCGCTCCTATACCGATACCCATTGAATGTCGCAGGTGCTCGAAAATGTTGTTCTCTATGAGACAATTTGTACTGCCATAACTCATTACCACACCGTATCCGTATGATTGTCCTCCATGATAACAAGCATCGTAGAGGTAAGAACCGCTTACCTCCACATGTGAACTGAAGTCGATTGTGATGTGATGTCGCGGAGTATTCCACGAGCGTACGCCTTTGACCCAACAGTTCACTGCGTGGTCGAACTTGATGCTGATCCCAGAACCCCATTGTTCTTCGGTAGACTTTTCATACTCTGTGCATCTAATGGTTAGATTCTCAATGCCAATGTTTGTGATCGGAAACACCATCCTGGCCAGCAGATTCAATGATGTCTGGTATGTTTTCGATGCGGCATCTTTGATAGTATATCCCCCGCTAATTGTCCCATCGATTTGAGTTATCTGTCCAACGAAGCCATGCTCACCATCCACCCAACGACCATCTTCATAAATCCGCACCCAATCGTTATATGCAAACGAACCGCCAGAGAGGAAACTCTCGTCGTCTTTTTGAATGTCAGCAGTAATCGAGCTTGGAGAGCCTTCTGAACCCGCAACGTCAAAAAGAACTCCGTCTCTGCCGAGGTCGAATTCCAAAATGGTGGCTCCTGCACCCGCGCCTCGAAATATAATATTGTGGTCCCCATTGGCTTGTCGAAGCACTATGGATGAGCTAAGCCGGTGTACTCCACCTAAGAAATAAATGACCCAAGTTCCACCCGTTGATCTCACTCTTTGGAGGGCCGTCGCAATTTGCTGATCGCTATCTCCCGAGGGATCGATGGCAAACATATGATCAGCGGTTATAGGAGTTTCAGGCAGCAAACCCGAGCGATTCTCCGGCAGAAGACCGGCTTGTGACCAGTCTACTCGGTATTGGGAGGGAATGTAACCAACGCCGTTGTGAAGAATCTGTGCTCTCGTGGATACGACAATATCGAGTGCCATACCCGCCGTTAAGACGACAAAAGTGTTTCGTTTCATGGCTGCACCTCAATACATTAGCAAGTTAAACTACCCATAGGTCTAGCCGGCCGAGTGTACCCAATCAGATCGCTATACCAGGATGGCCTGACACTGGAAAGCTGTTTCGTACTATCCCAATGCCGGCCAATCAATCATTCAATTCTCAAACCAATTAGAAGCTGCAAAAAATCTAGTTTCTCATTCATAGCTATATACGAGATGACATCGACATCATGCAAGGCTCTTGAGTAGCGTAGCTCCACGGTGAAAGCGGACCAGTCAATAGCAATGCCTCCATTGACATTGAAGCCACTCCTTCCGAGCCACGGCCAAGGATCTTCATATTGTGAAAACACAAAATCATACTTAAAATCGCGTTGTGGAGTATCAATGTTATATAGATGCCTCATTTTGGATCTATCTCTAATCGCGAGCTCAAGAGATGGTCCAACATACAATTTGATCAACAGGCTCTTCTTGATAGGCAAATAGTACTTCCACGTAAAAGGTATCTCGATGTATCTGATGTCACTGTAAATATCAAAAGCATCCCCGAAATACCAATAATATTCATGGGCTACAGTTTTGTTTCGAAAAACTGCCTTCTTGGCTGTGTACATCAGCTCAAATGCCAGTCCTGTTCTCTTCGAAATTTTCCACTCACGCCCTATACCCAAAGCGAACCCCAAATCTTGTTCGCTTCCCTGGCCCCTAAAGCTCGAGTAAGTACCACCTACTTTAATGGTATACCCGCCTTGCGCAAGCGCTTTGCCAGCGAGCAGAGCCATGAATATCGTTAATAACAGTTGCTTTTTCATCTCAGTGTCTCCTTAATGTTCCTTTCCAAACTTCATGCCGATTAATCCCGGCATGCTAAATCCATGACTTCACGACAGCACAGCTCTAACGCGTTCAAATGGCACCTATCCAAAATAGACAGGTTTTTGGCCTATTTTCCATAAGCTTGAAAAATCTAATGAACTTGCCAGCCTATCCAAAATGGACAGGTTTTTTAAGCGATTTTTATAACGTATTGAAATGATGATTATTACTAGCCTATCCAAAATGGACAAGTAAAAATTGTTCACTCTTCACGCTCTATTTTTTGCAGGTGCCGCTTCAATGTGTTCGGCGACCATCCCAGCAGTTTTGCAGCTTGCGTCTTGTTATTGCCGGTCACCTTCAGAACTCGTTTGGCGTAAGCATTCAGCAAAGTCTCAGCCTTCCATTCCTCCCTTTCAGCGGTGGTCAGCAACGCGCCCTGTTGCACCTCCAATGGCAGATGCTCAATGTTGATACGCTGGCTGTGCATGGTGGCGACAACGGATTCTAATACCATCCGCAATTCGCGGATATTGCCCGGCCAATGGTAATCCTTCAGGCAAGTCAGGGCTTCGCGCGAAATGCCGAGGGTTCTTTTGTAGCGCTTGCCGAAATCCTGCAAAAAGAACTCTGCAAACAACTGAATATCTTCCCGGCGCTCGCGCAGCGGGGGTATGGTGAGCACGCGCCCTTTGATACGATAATAAAAATCTTCCCGAATTTTTCCGGATTGAATTTGCCGTGGGATATCCACGTTACTTGCGGAGATCAAGCGAAAATCGGTGGTCACGATCTCACGTCCACCCACGCGCAAAAATTGCTTGGTATCAATCACGCTCAACAATTTGGTTTGCAAATCTTGATCGAGATTTTCGATTTCATCGAGAAACAAGGTTCCGCCGCACACCATATCGAGATAGCCGGCTTTCTTTTCCGTTGCTCCGGTGAAGGCGCCTTTCTCGTGGCCAAACAACTCGCTCTCCAACAGATTGCGGCTCAACACGGCACAGTCAAGGTGTAGGAATGAACCGTTCTGGCGCCCGCTGCGGCGATGGATATGCTCGGCCAGAACATTCTTCCCGACGCCGGTTTCACCAAAAATCAGTATGGAAGCATCGGAGGCGGCGATTGCTTCGGTCTCATCGACCAATTGCTGCATGGTTGGATTTTGGAAGAGGAGTAAGTGGTGCATCTTTCACCCGATGGAATGATCATCAACGCGGCAAGTCGTCCCAAAGATGCTTTGAAGCGGTTTGTGTTTAGCAATGTAAACGAGTCGGCGGCAACTGACAAGATTTTTTTCTGACAACAAGACTGGGAGGATTAATCAAAATAAAAAGCCCACGCTGCGAGGCGACGTGGGCTTGGCAATTCTCAAAGAGGTGGACTTATGCTACGATCAACAACACCGCGCCCACAATCATAATCACGCTGGCCAGCGCTCGCTGCAGAATATTGCCCTCGTTGAACAGCTTCCATCCCAACAGAACATTGACCAAGCCGCTCAACTGAAAGAGCGCGAGCACATACGCCACGTTCATCATTGCGAAGATTTGCAGCGTGAGGAGCTGCATGGCGAGAAACAGCGCGGCCATGAGCAGCAGCGCGCTGAAATGCGCTCGCACAGGTTGCGGGTTATTTTGCTTCCGAGCATATTGCGAGAGCAGAAAAATGGCCGCCGCCGCGCACGCGCCGAGCACCGCCCATGCGATGAACGTGTGCATCGCCGAAGATGCATTAATCGCAGCCTTCAAAAAGATCGAAGCCGCGGCCGTGAACACCAATGCCAGCAAGCGATACCAGGCGCCGCGTTCCTGCCACAGGCTTTTCACACTATTCGGTTGATCGAACTCACGTTTGGGCGCCAGCAACAAACTTCCCAACAAAATAATTGCGACGCCGGACAGTCCCTGCCAACTAGGAAGTTCTCCGAGCACGATCATGCCCAGCACGAGAGCTACGATCGGCTTATAGGAATTGAGCGGGCCGATCAAGGAGAGATCCGACAGGCCGACGGACTTCACTAAAAAGAAATTTCCCGGAATGTCGAGCGCCACCACGAGCAGCATGTTGCGCCAAAAAGCGGAGGGCAAATTCGTGAATGAATAAAAGAAGAAGAACGGCGTGACCAAAGCCGCGAGCAATACAAAAGTCGCGGTCACTAGGGGCACGGCCGCGAGACGGTTTTGCAATACGCGCTTTTGCAGAACATTTAACCACGCGTTGATGCAGATACGTCCGCAAATTAGCAGCAGTGCCATGTGCCCTCTTCACTTTCGTAGCGCGGCTTCATACAAAAAGTGAAATCAAAAATACCACTGCAAATCCGGCCAATGCGATAATCGTCTCCATGATCGTCCACGAACGCAGCGTGTCTTTCTCGCTCAAGCCGAAATAGCGATTCACCAACCAAAAGCCGGAGTCGTTCACGTGGGAAAGTATCGTCGCGCCCGCGGCAATGGCGATCACCATTAAGCTCAGCACTACGGGCTTCACACTCAATGCGGTGATGATGGGCGCCATCAACCCGGCGGAGGTGATCATGGCGACGGTGGCCGAGCCTTGTGCGATGCGAATAATCGCCGCGATCAAAAAAGCGAGCACAATAGGCGGCAACGCCGAAGCCGCCATCATTTTCCCCAACACCTCGCCGACGCCGGAGTCGATCAAAACTTGTTTGAGCACGCCGCCCGCGCCCGTGACCAAAATAATCAAGCCCGCGGGTTCCAATGCTTTTGTTGCGATCTCTTGCAACTCTTCGCGCGTATAGCCGCGTCGCGTGCCCAACAGAAAACCCGCGAGCAGCGTAGCGAGGAGTAATGCCACAAAGGGATGTCCGATGAAAGTGAGAATGCCGCGCACGACGTTCGTTGCCGGCAGCCACGTTCCGGAAACCGTGTTGGCGACAATCAAAACCAAAGGCACGAAAATAATACCGGCCACCATACCAAAGCTGGGCAGCGGCTTTCCGACATGCGCGTTTTCGGTTTGAAAATATTCCGGCACCTCGACGTGGATGCGCTTGGCAATATAATTTGCGAACAACAATCCGCCCGCGATCGCGGCAGGAATGCCGGCGAGAATGCCGAAGCCAATGACCGCACCGAGATCAGCTTTCAGAATTTCCGCGACCGCAATCGGCCCCGGTGTAGGCGGCACGAAACTGTGCGTCACGGCCAGGCCCGCTAACAGCGGAATGCCGTAATAAAGCAGCGAGCGTTCCGTTTTGCGACTGAGGCCATAGACGACGGGAACGAGAATCACAAATCCCACATCGAAGAAGATCGGTATCCCGACGATGAAGCCCGTGAGCGCCAACGCCCATTGCGCTTTCTCCTCGCCGAATTTTGCGAGCAGCGTTTGCGCGAGGCGCTCAACACCACCGGAGATTTCCAGGATGCGCCCCAACATCGCGCCCAGGCCCACCACAACTGCTACGAAGCCCAGCGTCTCCCCCATCCCTTTTCTGATGGAATTCAAAATCTGTTGCAACGGCATGCCTATCGCGAGGCCGACGAGCAAACTCACAAGCAGCAAGGCCACAAAGGCTTGCAGTTTGAAGCGCATCACGAGAAGCAGCAGGAGGGCAATACCGGCGAGAGTGACGAAGATCGGAACGAGTGGCGGCATAGTTTTCTCTTTCCAGATTTTAACCGAAAGCTTTTGAACGCAGATTCTACACGAGAAGCTGCAGATTTTAGAGTGTGCTTGGATGGAAGTGTAATGACCCGTTTTGCTCGGCGCTGGTTCTTGAGAATCCGCGTTCCTGTTCTAAAACATGAAAGCCCTCTCAATCACGCAGACAAGACTTCCGCGCCACGGCCTTGTTGAATGAGCGGCACGAAGGTCTCCAATTCCTTTTGAATCACGGGTGAGGTGAGATCGATGGTCTGTTTTCTTTCTGCAGACATATATCCCGCCATCGCGAGCTTGACGATTTCGAGTCCGTAGCTCCACGGCAGCATCGCATCGCGGCCCGCAGCAAATGCATGTATCGCGTCTTCGATTTCATCCGTGTAGCCGTAGAGATCAGGCTCGTTGTGTTGCACCGCGAGCAAGCCGCGCGAGGCCGTGGATTTTTCGAGCGCGAGTTCGGCGTCGGCAGTGGCCTCTGCGGCCGCATCGCCGATAAAAATTTGCAGCGAAGATTGCAGCGTATTCACTTCAAACGCGTAGCCCGGCCCCATGCCGTCCATAAACAAACGCAAACCCTGCTTCTCGAACATCCACGAGTCCGTGAACTGCGCCTTTACGATTTGCCCGCTTTCAGGATTTTTGTACGTGATCATGCCCGTGGCAAAATCTTCTGCGGGCGTCTTCGCATAGTCGACGCCAAATTTGTTGAGCAATTTCTCGCGCCAATGCGGCAGGCCCCATTTCAACAACGAACAATCCGCAGAGATCGAAGTCGGTTGTAGAAATGTGAGCGGCCGGCCCAGCGGCGTGAGCGCA
>JABWAN010000289.1 GCA_013361015.1 Candidatus Zhuqueibacterota bacterium
GCAATGTTTTCTGCGCTCATTTCGGCGTACAAGTAATACTTGAAAATGAGAACGTCACGGGCGCCGCTGCGCAACAGCTTGCGGATATGTTCGAGACATTGCTCAATCGACAAAACCAATTGGACGCGGCTTTCCTCGTTCAGCTCGGCAAAATTCGGCAAAAGCTCAACGGCGTCCTGTTGGCGCCCGTTGGCGATTTCCCAGCTTGGCTCGCACCGTTGCCGAGATGAGGGCCGTTTTTTCGCCCGGGCGCGACGATGAGAGTTAAGCGCGACGCGCGTGGCCGCAATCGTAAGATACTTGAGAATCGCATTCTCAAAGCGGCCCTCGTAGTTCTTGAGCGCTTCGGCGTCGTTCTTGAGCAATTTGACATAAACTTCCTGCACCAAATCCTCCGTGTGCGCCACGCCTTCATGATGCCCGATCTGTTGACAAGTGCGCAGAATCGTCAAACTGATGTACTTGTGGAAGCGGCGATAGAATTCGTTCCACGCCGCTTCATGACGGGGGTGGTTCGCGAGAAAGCGAATGAGTTGGTTGTGGCTGAATTCTTTGACGGTCATGTCTGCCCGGCGCTGATCGATGGCATCATTTAGTAGCAAGGTCATCCTCGTATCTCACTTTCGCAGAATCAGGCTCTCTGCGCGGGTGGCGAAATGTGCAGCTTCCTGTGGAGACAGGGCCCCGGAAATCGAACTTCATACTCCGGCGCCGATACATAGGAATTTTGAACGGGGCGTTTAGATGTGCGTTTGTAGAATAAATCATAACTCACGGCCTAACGTTTAGACACAACGAGCCTCGCTTTTCTCTCAAACTTTTTGGGCCGCTACCACGCTTTTTTTAAGGCAAATTGGAACGAAGCTGCCTAGTGCAAAATCTCTGCGAAAGCTCATAAGGGGAGAACAACTGCAATGGCACTCCTTCATCGCGCTAACAGCATGGGCCGCAGTGCCCGCCACACATTTTCTGTGACTTTTTTGTGTCCTGCGGTGGTGGGATGAATGCCGTCGGGCAGATTTAACTCCGGTACGCCGCCGACGCCCTCCAATAAAAAGGGAATGAGCGCCGCGCCGTTTTGTTTGGCTAATTGCGGAAAGAGTCGTTGAAATTGCTGCCGGTATTCGACGCCAAGATTGGGCGGAACCATCATGCCCGCAATCACAACCCTGACCTGTGGGTTTTTCTTTTTCGTTCTTGAGATGATCTCCTGCAAGTTTCGGCGCGTGTCTTCTAGCGCAATACCGCGCAGGCCGTCGTTCGCGCCCAATTCCAAAACGAGAACATCGATCCTGCGATTGAGCAGCCAGTCGATGCGGCGCAATCCGCCCGCGCTCGTCTCGCCGCTCAAACCCGCATTGATTACTTGATATGGCAATTTGAGTGAATCAATCCTTTGTTGGATCAAAGCCGGAAACGCTTGCGAGGGATCCAAACCAAAACCCGCAGTGAGACTATTGCCGAAGAAGAGAATCGTTTTGAGAGAAGGTTTTGTTTCGGAGCTATCAGCCATTCCTCCCTTGATGGGGGTGTGCTTCGCCGCGTCAATACTCGTCAAATTCATCATCGCGCGCGGAAAATTTTCGTTGCTTTGATCTGCGTAATGGAACTCATCCCCTCGGCGTCTCATAGGTGTCAAGCTGAGAACGTTCACACAATCCGAACTCATCCCCCGGCCCCTTCTCTTAAAAAGAGAAGGGGAGAAAAGCCTGTCCAAGCGCTGAAAGTTTCTTCTCTCCTCGGAAAAAACGATTTTCAAAGTTACGCACCGGTTCTCCCCCTTCTCTTCCCAAGCGAAGGTCGGGGGGATGAGTTCAGTTGGCGCGAAAAACCTTAGCTTGGCAGGTATGCCCTCGCTCCCTTCTCTTTCTAGGAAAAGGGGATTTAGGGAATGAGTTTCATCGTTGAATTCTGCAAGCCCCTCACTCGTCATGATAACGAGCGCCAGCGCCAAAATTTTCAGAGGTTGTTTTCGCATCTTCGACTCAGTTTTTGTAAATTGCAACCCTGTTACTGCTTTTCCGTTTGAGAAGTTTCAAGACGCAAAGAGACGCGAATCAAAAAATCGCGGCTCTTCGCGTAGTTTCGCGGTTTAAACTAATTGCAGCATATTCGAACTCAATTGAAAGCTCGTTATGTCTCTTCCCATTTTGGAAGTGCGGGAGCTCACGCGCACCTATCGCAGCGGTGATCGCACATTGACCGTCCTTAAAGAAGTCACCTTTGCCATTCCCACGGGTTCGACGTGTGCCATTGTCGGGCCTTCCGGCAGCGGCAAAACTACTTTGCTGGGATTGTGCGCCGGGCTTGATCGCGCCAGCTCCGGCTCAGTAATCTTGAACGGCGTCGCGCTCGATAATTTGAGCGAAGACGAACGCGCGCGTGTGCGCAATGAGTCGGTGGGCTTCGTGTTTCAGAACTTTCAATTGATTCCCACACTCACCGCAGTGGAAAACGTTATGGTTCCGCTCGAACTGCGCGGCGAAGCCAAAGTGCGCGCGGAAGCCCTGCGGCTGTTGCAGCGCGTCGGTCTCGGCGATCGCTTGCAGCATTATCCGATACAGCTTTCCGGCGGCGAACAACAGCGCGTGGCGTTGGCGCGTGCTTTCATCAATCGCCCCAAAATTCTTTTTGCCGATGAACCCACCGGCAATCTTGACATGGAAACGAGCGCGCACGTGGTTGACTTACTGTTCGAACTGAATCGTGAAGCGGGAACGACTTTGGTGCTCGTCTCGCATGATCTCGATCTCGCGCAGCGCACACAGCGTATCATCCGCCTTAAAGGCGGCGCGGTTATTTCCGACAATGTGACGCAATATAACTTCGCGGAAGGTGAAGATGCAATGGCTGTGACGAAATAAGTGAACCGCGCATTTGGTTCGGGCGAACGGCCTCCTCGCGGCCATGCCGGAAGCCTCTGCTCGAGTGCTCGGGACAAATTGAGTTTTTAGAACGTGCCGAGCACGAGTAGCTTTCTTGCAGCATGAGATTGCGAGAGCCGCCATACTATAAACGCGACACACGCAAACGTAAGCCATTTTCGCAGACGCCATCAAACTATTGCTCAAGCCATATGACCAATCCTAAAACCTTTTTCAACCCCTGGGTATGGAAAACCGCGTGGCGCGATTCGCGCACGCACCGCCGCCGCATGATTTTGTTCTCTGCCGCCATCGTGCTCGGCATTGCCGCGCTCGTCGCCATTCGCTCGCTCGGCGAAGATTTGGAGCGCGCGGTCGATACGCAAGCAAAAACTTTGCTCGGCGCCGATCTGCTCCTCGAAAGCCGCCAGCCTTTCAATGACGAAGTGCAGACCTTTATCGACTCGCTCGGCGGCGAGCAAGCGCGCGAGGTGCGCTTCTCTTCGATGGTATATTTTCCGAAGACCGGCGGCACGCGTTTGGCCCGCATTCGTTCGTTGGAAGGCGATTATCCTTTCTATGGCGAATTCACTGCCGAGCCGCAAAGCGCGGCGCACTCTTTCAAAAGCGGGCCGTTCGTGTTGGTGGAAGATGCACTGCTCTTGCAATACGATGCGCACCCTGGCGACTCGCTCAAAATCGGCGCGGTGACGTTTGCCATTGCCGGGCGTTTGAAAAACGTGCCGGGCGAAAGCGCTGCCGATGCGTTTATCGGGCCGCGCGTTTATTTTCCCATGCGCTATCTCGAACAAACTGATTTGCTGCAGCGCGGCAGCCAAGTCACGTACAGCGTGCATTTCAAATTCAACACCACTGTCAATGAAGAGCAACTCCTCGCGCGCCTCAAGCCGCTGCGCGAAAAATTTCGGCTGTCGTATGAAACCGTTGCCAGCCAGAAAGAAGATTTGGGCGAGGGCATGCGCAATCTCTACCAATTCCTCAGCCTGGTGGGATTCATCGCACTTGTGCTCGGCAGTGTGGGCGTGGCCAGCGCGATTCATGTTTACATCAAACAAAAGCTCAACACTGTCGCAGTGCTGCGCTGCCTCGGTGCGAGCGGCAAACAGACCTTTGGCATTTTTCTCATTCAAGCGCTCGCACTCGGCCTGGTCGGCTCCAGCCTCGGTGTACTGCTCGGCCTTTATCTGCAAACCTTGCTGCCGAAAGTTCTGAGCGACTTTTTGCCCGTGCAAATTGCGATCACAACTTCGTGGAGCGCAGTGGCGGAAGGATTGGGCATCGGGCTGGGCATGGCATTGTTCTTTGCGCTATTGCCTTTGCTCAATCTTCGCAAAGTTTCACCGCTGCTCGCCATTCGTTCTTTTTATGAAGAACAACGCGCGAAACGGGATTGGCTTAAAGCGCTCGCATACGTTGCAATCGTCCTCGTGCTCGTTATCTTCGCGCGATTACAATCGCCGAATTGGCGCGTCGCGCTCGGCTTCAGTGTGGGATTGGCAATCGCGTTCGGCTTCCTCTTCGCCGTGGCCAAGCTGCTCATGAAAGTCGTCAAAACATATTTCCCCTCTTCGTGGAGCTACATTTGGCGGCAAAGTCTCGCCAATCTTTATCGCCCGCAGAACCAAACTCTCACGATGATACTGGCGCTCGGCCTCGGCACGTTTTTGATCGCGACATTGCTGCTCGTGCAACAAGCCTTGCTGCGGCAAATAAAATTGACCAGCACCGGCGAGCAGCCCAATCTCGTTTTGTTCGATATTCAAACCGACCAAAAAGAAGGCGTCGCGGAAATTCTGCGCGTGCAAAATCTGCCGTTGCTCCAGCAGGTCCCGGTGGTCACCATGCGTTTGGAAGAGATCAACGGCAAGAACGTGCGCGAGATTCAAAAAGACACGACCCGCGGCATTCCGAGCTGGGCTTTGCGCCGCGAGTATCGCAGCTCGTATCGCGACAATTTGAATGACAACGAAAAGCTCCTTGCCGGAACTTTGCAAACCCTGGTCGCCGGCCCGAACGACACCATTCGCGTTTCGTTGGAGGACGGCATTGCCAAGTCGCTGGGCGTGAAAATTGGCGACGAGCTGGTGTTCGATGTGCAAGGCGTGCCGGTGAAGACCGTGGTCGGCAGTTTACGTGAAGTGAATTGGCGACGTCTGATGCCGAGTTTCTTTGTGATCTTCCCACCAGGCTCATTGGAACAAGCCCCGCAATTTCACGTGCTCGTGACGCGCGTTCCCAATGCCGAAAGCTCCGCACGCTTGCAACGCGCAGTCGTGCAAACGTTCCCGAATGTTTCCGCCATCGACATAACTTTAGTGCTGCGCACCGCGGATAATATTCTGAGCAAAGTCGCTTTCGTGATTCGCTTCATGGCGTTATTCAGCATTCTCACCGGCCTCACCGTGCTCGCCGGCGCGGTGATTACCAGCCGCTATCAACGCTTGCAAGAGAGCGTGCTCTTGCGCACGCTTGGCGCGAGCCGCAAGCAGGTGCTCAAAATCATGACGCTAGAATATCTCTTCCTCGGCGGCTTGGCAGCGCTCACGGGCTTGCTGCTCGCTTTTGCCGCAAGCTGGGCGCTCGCACACTTTGTGTTCGAAACTTCCTTCGTGCCGGAGATTTTGCCCACGCTCGTGATCATCGCCGGCGTGGTCGCGCTCACGATATTGTTGGGTATGGTGAATAGCCGCGGCCTCGTGGATCGCTCGCCGCTGGAGATTTTAAGAGTGGAGGTGTAGCTGGGTTTTAAAGAAGTCGGAGTTTTACGCGTAACCGCTGCGCCGCCTTCGTGACTAGATTTTTTATGTTGGGTCGCTGCTCCACCTTGGGTTCATCTTTGCTTGTTTACCTCGATTATATCTTCGAGCTAGCTGACTTCAAAGCGACGGCCTCCTCCCGCCGAACACTGAATTTCAAAATGGCGTGAAGTTGAAATGTCGCAACGCCATTTTTCGAAGTGCTCCAATATCTTTTTTAAAAGCCCGGCTTCGTTCGCTCTCTTCTTCACATACTCGTCTATCATCCCAAATACGGCGCGAGTTCACGCAGCTACAAATTCGTCTTACAAAATCGGCGGACGCGCGCAACTTGAAACAGGGGGCGCCACAGCAGTCTTTCTCTCCTCATCTCCGGCTCGTCGTTCGAGCTTTCTTTCCCACTAATTTTGTCTAGCGTTCTTCCCAAAAATACGCACGCGGAAAGATGCAACGGGATTTTTTTGCGTGCACGGACGAAAGTTTAATCTCTTTGCGTGTCGGCATACTCTTTGTCAGTTTGAAATGCTGTTTTGGGCAATAAAGGCTGCTTTTCAGTAGATTGATCGATAAGGGCTAATATGCAAAAAACGATGTGGCGTAATATTGCAATGCTGGCTTGCTCGCTTTGAATTTACTGAGCACTCCGATTCGCGCCGGTGCGCCCGCCTCTTTCTCTCATATGAATGTGCTGCTCACGCGCGAGCATTTGACGCTCGATCTCGAAATCTTGCCGCACATGCTGCAGCAAGCGCACGTGCTGCGCGATCTTGACGGCGATGGCCAAATGAGCCAGGCCGAGCTCGGCGAGGCGAAGGCCGCGATTCTAAGGTATGTGCAGGAGCACGTTGGTATCACAGTCAACCAACGCGCATTGCGAGCCGACAGTGCCGCGGTCATGTATCGCCTTCAAGATGCGGTGTCCGCGCCCACGCGCGTTTATGTCACGTGTTGGTATGCGCTCCTGCTCAAGCCGGAGCATTTGCGCTTGCGCAATGAGATGTTCCAAGCATTTGCCGCGACGCACAAAAATTATGGCACGATCACCAGCGGCAAACAAGTGGTAGATTTCGAATTTCCCACCGAAGCCGCATTCACCGGCCCTGGCGTCGAATTCAAAATTTTTGCACATGACGTCGAGTGGATCAATGACGCGGCGACTTCTTACTCGCCGGCACTTATTTGGCTCACGGCCGGCTGCAGTGGTTTGCTCGCACTCGGGATGATTGCTCGCTTTCGTAAGCTTGCGCGCCGCCGCGCGCGCCGCTCTAAAAGAATGCAACACACTTCCACAGTTGCGGTTTCGCCTCGATCGTACCAGCAGGCTTATGAATTGGAAAAAGTCTTG
>JABWAN010000290.1 GCA_013361015.1 Candidatus Zhuqueibacterota bacterium
CTTTAGTGCACTCCTTTGCAGCACAGCCAGCTTGAAAATATCAACTAGGCGGCGGGATGCCATCGCTTTGAAGTCAGCTAGCCTGAAAAGATAAAGGTCAGGTAAACAAGCAAAGATGACACCTCGGTGGAGCAGCGACACAACATAAAAAAGATTTAGTTCGACGTTGCATGACTTTCCACCAAACTACTTCGATACGCCGAGCGACTCGCGCAAACGGCGCAAGTCCACGGCGTTAATCTCTTTGCTCAACCACAACAACACGAAGTATATGCCCGCGAGCACCACCGCTTTCACGAGGAAGTCGATGGAGATGAAGTCCACACTTTTTGCGAGCGCATAAACGCCGAGCGCGATGCCGAGCATTCGTGGAATAGACCACGAGAGCAATAGCGGTTTCACTTCGCGGCGAATGGACCACAACGCGAACGTTGCGCCCAACACGCCGATGATGCTCGTTGCCAACGCGCCGCCCAGCAATTGCAGGCGCGGCACGAGGAGCAGGTTCAATGCAACATCACCGGCGACCAATGCGAGCACCATCGCGAAGCATGCGGTCATGCGATTGCGCGCGATCATGATCGTGTTGATGACGGCCATCAGCGTTACACAGGATAAACCAGCCATCAACCAACGCAACACCGGCGCGGCAGAGGTGAAGGCAGCGCCGAACAATAACGCAATCACGTCTTCCGCGGTGAGCGCGACGATGATGTTGGCGAGCGTTAGAAAGATGAGCAGATAGCGCAGCGTGTCTTGCGTCAGCTCCGTGGCGCGTTTTTCATCTTGCATGGCAATGGCGCGCGACAGCGAAGGCAAGAGCACGGCGGAGATGGCAATGGACATGAAGTACGAGAGTTTCGCGAGCACCGCGGCGGAGACGTACAAGCCCACTTCTTCGGGGGAGAGAAAATATTTTATGAACCATAGATCAATGGCAAAGAACGCATTTAATCCCACGAAGTAAAGTACATTCTGTGCGGCCCACGCGCCGTATTGCAGCGATTGCAATTCAACTTGCGCGTGCGAGGGGCGATAGAAAACCAGCGCGAGCAGCAACGCGACAGCCGAGGCGATGATGTTGCCGATGAGTGCGCCGTGCACGGAAAAGCCGAGCCACACAAGCACGAGTATCGCCGCGACGCGAGCGAGCGAGTAGGCGATGCCGAGCCACGTGTATTGCGTGAAGCGATGCAAACCGTTTTGCACGCTGAGAAAATATTTGTACAAGCCATACACGATGATGTCGAAGCCCGCGAGGCGAAAGAGCGAGGTCAAGTTCGGATCACGAAAAAACTGCGCGAGCAATGGCGCCGACAATTCGAACGCGGCGAACACGAGCACGGCGTAGAGCATTTGCCAGCGCAATGTTTTCTTCACAAGGTGCGCCATGGCTTCGGGCCGCTCGCCGCCGAATTTTTGAATCACTTCCGGAATGCCGGTGATGACGAACAATTCGACGACCACGAGCACGGACATGACAAGGCCGAAGTTGCCGAAATCCACCACGCCCAACAAACGCGCGAGGCCGAAGTTCACGGCCAAGCCGGCGGCGAGGAAGATCACTTGGCTGCACATCAACAAAATTGTGGCGCGACCGACTTTCATGCCGACTTTCTTTCCATTACCGGAAATTCTTCCGGCGCTTTCATCTTCGCCCACATGTCATCCATGAGTTTCATGGACTCGAGTCCTTCCGCAGCGGAAACCGGTTCGGTTTCATTCAACAAAATGCTGCGATAAAACAAGCCGATCAAACGCTCCGTGCCTTCGAACAAATATCTTTGGTTTTTGAACATCGCGAAAAGATTTCTCCACGCAGCGCGACGCATTGCCTTGCCGCTCTTGAAGCCGTTCAAGCTGCGATTGAGCATGCGCGGTAACGGGCCGATTTCTTGATCGAGCAAAACGGCTTTATTCAAAAAGTCGATCTTCATCGAACCCTTTGTGCCGAAGACGTTCACGTATTGATAGCGCGGCGAGGTTGAAAGCGAGAGTGAAATCATGCCGACGCATTGTTCGTTTTGCAAAAAGACTTTCAACTCGTCGTGTTCCAAACCGGCAATATTGCCCGAGTTGCTCATGGCGATTTCTTTCACGTGGCTTTTCGGCATGAAATCCGTGAGCACGTACAAGGCATGCGGCATGAAATCTTGATACACCGAGCCGGGCAAATTCATGCCCCAATAATTTTTGGGGTCGAAGGGCAGCACGGAACCGAACTGCGTGCCGTACCAACTTTCTACAAAAGAAATATTGCCGAGCAGGCCGCGTGCGACGATCGCACGCGCTTCGAGCATCACGCCGTCGTAAAGATGATTATGCACCACGCCGAGTTTCACGCCATGTTCCTTCGCAACGCTCATCATTTCGCGTGCTTGCGCGGCGTCCACGGCCATGGGTTTTTCCACGAGCACGTGACAGCCCTTTTGCATCGCAAAACGCGCGACCGGCGCATGAAATTGCGGCGGCGTGAGAATGTGCACCACGTCCGGCTTCTCTTTCTCGATCATCTCACGATAATCCAGAAACTTCTTCGCAATGCCGAAACGTGTGGCCGTGTCATTCAGCGCGGTTTCTTTGGGATCGGCGAGCAAAATCTCGCCGGCGTTTTTTATGCCTTTAATGATGTCGACATGCACCGCAGAGATATTGCCGCAACCAATGATGCCCACGCGCAACTTTTTTTCGGAAGGAATCACGACATTGCCCGCAACCAAACCGTGCGAGCGTTTCGGCATTCGCTTTTCGCGCTGCCATTTCGCTGTGCGTTCCAAACTTTCTTGAAAGCTGACATACGGCTGCGCCCCAAACACGCGCTTGAACTTATCGTTCGAATAATTGATCGAGGTGCAATAGAGTTTGAGATGCAGATCGCTCAACGGCGGTTTCTTGCCGCCGGGCTTGAACAGTTGTTTGAGCGTGAATTTTGCGAAGCTCATCACCCAGCGCGGCACTGCGATTACGCTCACGTTCGGATTGATGCGCGCGCGCAAAAATTTAATCCACTCTTTGCGCGTGAGCGTTTCGTCTTCTGTGAGATTAAAACACTCGCCGACGGCATTCTCCATTTGCAGCGAGCGCACGACTGCATCCGCGACGTTTTCAACGTAACTGAGCGGCAGTTTCGTGCGCGAATTGCCGATGAGAATGGTTTTCTCTTCGCCCAAGCCGAGGCCGGTCGTGGCGGGAAAGAGACTACTGCCGGGTCCGTAAATCGCGCCGGGGCGAAAGATGACGCACGGCAACGCGTGTTCTTTCACATATCGCCACACCAACTTTTCCGCCGCGATTTTCGACTTCGCATAAAACGCAGCATGCGCATCATCCTCATACGGCATGTCTTCGGTGAAGACCGGCTTCGAATTCATGTTCGCATGCGGATAAACACTGGCGGAACTGATGAACACGAAGCGCTTGACTTTATGCTTGCGCGATTCTTCGAGCAACACTTGCGTGGAATGCACGTTGGTCGCATAGAAATCTTCCCAACTGCCGCCGAACGTAGCCGCGGCGTGAATCACATAATCGGCTTCTGCAACCGCAGCCGCGAGACATGCGTCATCGCGCACGTCGCCGGAGATGAGCGACACGCCGGCCTGCTCCAAATGCGCGGGTAATTTCGTGCGCCGCGCTAAGGCCGTGACGTGATAACCTTCGGCAAGCAGCCGCTGCACCAACGCGCGTCCGACAAAGCCTGCGCCGCCGGTGAGGAAAACTGTGGGGGTGTTGCGAGATATGAGTTTCATTTTCTCACTTGACATCGCACAGCAAGATTCGTATTCTTGCGGCGCAAACAAGATCATTGCAAAGATTCCTTCATACAAGGAGCATATAAATGAACACCCAAACCGTGACCGTCGAAGATGCGCAAACTCGTCTTGCAGAGTTGCTGAATCTTGCGCAAGCCGGCAATGAAATCATCATCGCGCAAGGCGATCAGCCGGTGGCGCGTTTAGTGGCCATTGCCGAAACAAAACCCAAACGTCGTGTCGCCGGATTGCATCGCGGCAAAATTTGGATGAGCGATGATTTCGACGCGCCGTTGCCCGACGAGTATTGGTTGAGCAAAAAGCGTGGCTCCCATCAACCGCATGACAACAATTCGAATCTGCTAAAAAGGAGTTGAACTATGGCAACCGCCATCACTATTCCCGACCAACTTTTCCCTCGCATCTTCGCCGCCGCGAAGAAAATGGGCTTCACCAAACCCGACGACTTTGCGGCGCATCTCATTGAAGAGAAGTTGCTCGAAATGGAAGAACAAGAGAAAATTTTTGCCATCACGGACAAGGTTCGCACTGCGCTGGAAGCTAAGGGCATCAGCGAAGAAGAAACCTTGGCCGATTTCGAAAAATTTCGGGAGCATCTCTATCATGAACGTAGCCAGGGAAACCATCGCGGTTGACGCCAATCCGTTGTTATCCGCTCTACGCGGAGGCCGAGCGCGAGCCGTTCTCTTTTCGGGAAAGTTTTTTTTTCTCACTACCGAATTTACGACGTGGGAAGTCAAGAAATACATTCCCGAACTTTCAAACAAGACGGACATTCCCGAAAGCGAGTTGTTTTACGCTTTCGACCGTTTCCCTATCACGGCTATTCCGCCTCGTGTTTATGATGAGAAGCGCAAACAAGCTCAAGCTCTCATTGCGCGTCGTGATCCAAAGGACGTTGATATTCTGGCTTTGGCCTTAAAACACGAAGTGTCGCTCTGGACGAATGATAAGGGCTTTAACAACCTCTCCGAGCTTCAAGTTTTCACGACCGCCGATATGCTGGAGAAGTTAGCGGTGCTCACCTCAAGCACGAATTGAATCTACTTTCTCTCCCGCCTAAAAACCTGCATCGTCTTCTTTTCATCCTCCCACACGCGCGTCATGTTGTTCTTTACAAACTGCGCGACTTCAGTTGGAACGTATTGACTGCGCTCGAAGCGATAGGTATCGACCACGAACAGCGCTTCGCCGTGTTGCGCGAGCATGTGTTGCAGCTCGTCGAAATTTGTGATCGCTTCCGCGCCGGAGTAATAGTCGCGCGGCTTGCCGTTCAGCACGCCGGGCTGCCAATCAAGCGTGGAATCCGTGTTCGCGTTGTTGAGGTTGTAATCCACCTTGCCGAGGTAATGATGCAACGTGAGCGGCAATGTGGACACGAGCACTTGTTCGCTCGTCGCGTGCGCTTGCACGTAATTCGCGGCCTCGCGCCAATCGTCATAATCCACCGCACCGTTGTTGCCTGCCGTGCCCATGAACGGCAGCTTGAGCGCATAACGAAACCAAATCGTGAGCGGCAGCCATCCAAAGATCATTCCTACGAGCAAGTATCGCTTCACGCGCGGGGTGAAGAGTTTCTTCAAACTTTGCCAAACGCTTTGCGCGTGCTGCTTTTCATCTTGATAAAGATTGTGCAGCGCATACGCCGCGAGCATAACGAAGAAGGGATAAACTTGAAAAATGTAATTCGGAATTTTATAAGCGAAAACAAACGAATGCAAGAACACGGGCATGGCGAAATTGCAGCATACAAAGAATGCGGCCTTGTTGCCGCGCGTGAGCATATGCACGCACCCGAGCAGGAAGAACGCCGCAAGCGGAAATTGACTGCTCTCCGTAAGCAAGTAATAATAGTAATGCGAGTCTTGCACGTATGCATAGTTTGCCCAACTCGGCTGAAAACTAACGGCATGTTGCACGAAACCTATCGCATCAAAAAGGAGAACGCCGATGATTGCGCCCGCGAACGCAATGCCGAGCGCAAGACCGTATTTCGAAACGAGGGTTGCGCGCGCGCTTTTTGTGAACAACAACACGCCCGTCATGCCCGCAATGAAAACCAACACACTCGCGACAATGATGCCCGTAAGCTCATGCACGTGAAACGACACCGCGAGGACGGTAGCGCTCGCGATGAGCCACGGCCAGCGAATGCCTTCGAGCGCGAAGTAGGCGCGAACGTTGTCAAACCGGCTTCGCTTGCTGGAATGAAGAGAGCGCGTCGCGCCTTCGAAGCCTTTGTAGAAAGCATACGCGCCAATGATATAGAGCAATTGAAACAACGTGTACATGCGCGCGAGGCGCGACCAGCCAATGCAGAGATGCGAGAAGGTGAGCAGAAAAGCTGAGAGCAAGCCGGCGTTGCGACCAAACAAATCGCGTGCGATGAAGAAGACTGCGACGACTGAGAGAACACCGAACACCGCGCTCGGAAAACGCGCGCCAAATTCATTCACCCCGAATAAACGAAATGAGAGTGCGACCGACTCCGCATAGAGCCTCGCGCGCTGATTCAAATTGCCCGAAGGAAAACGCGGCTCTTCACCGGCGACAATGGATTTGCCCGCGTAGACAAAATTGAGTTCATCCACCCAAAAACTGGGCACGCCCAATTGCGCGAAACGCAAGTACGCGGCTGCGATGACAATCGTGACGAGCGCGATGGCAGTTGCGAAAGTAAGGCGTTTGTTGTCGGTGAATTCGTTCAATGCAGTTCTTGTTCTGGAGTACCCTCCTCATATCTGTCATTCAGGAGGAATCTTTTTCAAATTAACCACTGTGGTTATGCTGAAAAAGATTCCTCCTGAATGACATCTCTATGAGGCGGTGCGATACAGTGTTTCAATCTTATCAATCAACCCTTCCCACGAAAATCTCGGCAAATCTTTTTTCACGTTTTCGCGAAAGCGGGTTTCCAAATTTTCGTGATAATATTGCACAACTTTCTCTGCGACGGCGTTCGCGTCTCTTGCGGGAACGACGAAGCCGGTTTCACCATCACGCACGACTTCGGGCAGCGCGCCGACATTACTCACGATCACCGGCATGTTCAAACCAAACGCGAGTTGCACGAGGCCGCTGCCGGTGGCGGAGGTATAGGGCATCACGAGCAAATCCGCGGCAGCAAAATAAAACGGAATCTCTTCGTTCGCGACGTAACGATCAAGCACAGTGACATGCGACTCGATGCCTAGCTGTTTTATCA
>JABWAN010000291.1 GCA_013361015.1 Candidatus Zhuqueibacterota bacterium
CAAGGCGATTCAAGCCGCCGCCAAACGTGCCGATCCAAACAGAGCCGTTGCTGTCGGGATAGACCGAGTAAATGAGATCGTTGTTCAAGCTGTGCGGATTGTGCGGGTCGCGGCGGTAGCGCGTGAGCCGGTTTGTGCTCTTTTCCCAATGCACCAAACCGTTGCCGAAACTGCCCAGCCAAATCGCACCAGTGCGAGAGTTGCGATCATCTGCGATCGCCCAGAAGTGATCTCGACTCATGAGCGAAGAATCCGCGAACGGCTTGCTCAAACGCGCAGCGGTTCGATTCAAGTGCAGCACGCCGAGGCCTTTCGTGCCGAGCCAAATTTCACCCGCAGCATCTTGGTGAAAAATTTTTGCTTCATAATCTCCTCCGAGGCTTGGCCTGGCGGAGGGATACGCGTGGTGTGTGAAATATTTTCCTTTGGCATGATAGCGATACACGCCGCGATTCGTACCCAGCCAAAGATCGTCGGGCGTCTCCGCGTCGGGATGAATCGCCATGACGTAATTGGTGCCGAGGCTGCGCGGGTTTTGCGGATCGTATTTGTGTTGCTCGAGCAACCGGCCCGAGCGATCATAACGGAGCAAGCCGGCGGTGATCGTGCCCAGCCAAACTTCGCCGCGATGCGATTCAAAGACGGCATAAACCTCGTCTGCGACGGGATAGCGCGTGAATGCTTCTTGTTTGCGGTTGTAACGGTTCAGTCCGCTGCGATAAGTGGCGATCCACAAAATGCCGGAACGATCTTCGTAAAAATGTTCGACGCGCTCGGTTTTGATGGAGTACGGATCATGTGGCTCGGGAAGATAGTTTGTGAAGTGCTCCGTAGCCGCATCGTAGCGCCACAAGCCTGCGCCAAACGTGCCAATCCATATGATGCCTTGACGGTCTTCGAAAAGATTGATGATGTGATTGAGCACGATGCCGTGCGGATTTTCGGAAGGCGTGGGACAGCGCACAAGTTTGTCGGTGTTCGGATCATAACGAAACAGTCCTTCGAGCGTGCCGATCCAAACCGTGCCGCGGCGGTCAACTAATGCGCACGTAAAACTATTCGTGCGCGGATTGGCGACTTTAGCATCGGTTTGATAATAACGTTGGAAGCGGCCTGCGCGCTGCTCATGCAAACGCAGGCGCGAAACGCCCGCGGCATTGGCAAGCCACAACGAACCGGCGTTGTCTTCCGCCATGCCGAGCACATAATCGTTGCTGAGTGAAGTTGAATCTTGCGGATCGTGGCGATAGTGCGTGAGGTCGTCGCGTTGCGGATCATAACGAAAGAGGCCCGTATCCGTGCCGATCCAAAGCATGCCGTCGCGGGTTTCGCGCATCGTTGCCACGTGGGTGGCGGCCAAAGTTTCAACAAGTGGAGAGGAAGAAGAAAAACGCTTGAAGCCGTCCGTTGCCGGATCATAGCGCCACAAACCGATGTCGCTGACTGCGAGCCACAAAGTGCCGGCACGATCGACATACAAACACGGCACGGTTTGCCCAGGCAGCGACGCTGAATCGGCCGGATCATTTTTGTAAACGGTGAATTGATAACCGTCGTATTTGTTCAGGCCGTCTTCCGTGCCGAACCACAGAAAGCCTTGCGGATCCTGCGCGATGGCAGTGACGGTGAAATTGGAGAGGCCCTGCTCAACGGAAACGTGCTCGAAACGCAAATCGCGCGGCTGCGCAAAAAGCGCAGCCGCACTCGTGAGCCAAAGTAGCGGGCATAGCTGCTGAGTTGGTTTTCGGTGTATGCGGATCACACCGGCAATTTAAAATATTTGGTGAGAAGTGCAAGATGGGGAGCGCAAATCCCCCTGTCCTTGCAATTAAAAAGCCTCTTCTTCTTGCTCTTGCGGGCGCGCGTCACGCTCGGGTTTGTAACTGTTGAAATTGTATTTGAGATTGAGCATGACCGCCGGCGCCTCACGCGTGGAGTAGCTGTAGTTGTAAAAGTCGGCGCCTGCGGAAGTGTGCTCGTACTTGGCGGAGCGGAACAGATCGCGCACCTGCAAAGTGGCTGAAAGCAGTTTGCCGAAGAACTCTTGTTTGATCGCAGCATTGGCCGTGAAAAAACCTTCACGCCGGCCCTGGGTAGAGATGGAAGGGCTGTTGTAGTTTGCATCGAGCTGAAGCTGCGTCCCCGCGCGCAGCTTGAGTGTGTTGCTCAGGCGGGTATTCCAATTAAAGCTTTCGCGGGCAAAGGCTTCGCCAAAGAGCGCGCCTTCGATGCGATAACGATAAAGATTCCCGGTTAAGTTTGCCGTCCAGTTTTTGCTAAAATCATAATTGAGCAAAAGCTCGCTGCCGAACGCATAGTCCGAACCGATATTCGCCGCGGAATGCAGCGTCACGTTGTCCGCATAAACGGAGCGCACGTCTTCAATCTTGTTATGCGTCTTGCGATAATAGGCCTCGATTGACCACAGGCTTCTTTCGAACGTCGCTTGATATCCCGCTTCGTAAGAATCGAGATATTCCGCGCGCAGAGCCGGATCACCGACGCGCACGTTATACGCATCCGTCCACGTTTGAAACGGCTCAAGCTCACCGCCGCCGGGACGATCGATGCGCCGGGTGTAACTCGCCATGATTTGATGGCCGGCGGCAATTTGATTGGAAAGGTGCACGGCAGGAAAATAATCCCATTGCGCAATGGTGAAGCGCTGCCCTGCGCTTTGCGAAACGATTGCGCGGTCCGTTAGCTCGCCGCGCAAGCCGATTTGATATCCGGCGCTTTTCCATGCACCGGCATAGAGCGCATAGAGCGCATGGACGTTTTCGTCATAACGCGTGCGATTGCTGAATTGCGGCAAGAGTACGTACTCATTTTGCGTGGCTTCATACTCGTATAAGCCGGTGCGATCTTCCGAGCGCTCCAGTTCGCTTTGATAGCCCGCTTCGAGCTTGCCTTTCTCGCCCACCGGCAGAGTGTAATCAAGTTTGGCGCGCAATTCTTGCGATGGGCCGTCTTCGGTCGTGCGTTGGCCGCTGAAGATGGCATTTGCAAGCGTGCGCAAGTTGTGCGTCGTAGCTTCTTCGCCTTCGCGACGGCTGAAAGACATTTCCGCAGAAAGCTCGTGGCCTTCGGGCGCGAAGCGATGTTGGTAAGCCGTGTGCATTGCATAGAAATTGCGTTCGCGGTCACGCTCCGAAGCGCTTCGGTATTGTACGGCTTCCGGATCCAAGTCGGAGCGTTCGAGATAATGCAAGGCCGCGCCTCTTTTGTTATCTCTCCAGCCGTAGCGCGCGCCGAAACTCGCCACGTCACGGGTTCCGAGCGTCAAGCGCAATTCGCTGCGCAAACCCAAGGAGTTGTCTTGTCGCCGCGAGTCGCCTTCAGAAGCCGTCGAAGAAGTGCGCCCGGCGAGCGTGGTTTCATTTTCTTCACGCCGGGCGCCGGTCACGAGACGGCGGTTGTAATCCACCCCAAGGGTGGCTTGATAGTTTTTGTCTCTGTAATCATACAAGAAGTCGCCGCCATATTTATCGCCCACGCCGGCATTGAGATTGGCGAGGCCGCTGATGCCTTGGCGCCGATCTTTCTTTAAAACGATATTGATAATGCCGGAAGTGCCCTCGGGATTGTATTTCGCGGAAGGGTTGGTGATGATTTCAATGTTCTCGACCGTACTTGCCGGAATTTGCTGCAACGCCTCGCTTGGTTCCAAAACCGAGGGCCGGCCATCGACCAGCACGGTGAAATTGCTGCTGCCGCGCAAACTGACATTGCCTTCCAAATCCACCGTGATCGAAGGCACGTTTTCGAGAACCTCCACCAACGTGCCGGAAGCCGCAGTTTGTTGTTTGCCGACGCTGATCACTTTTTTGTCGAGTTGATAGGACATGGAGTGCGCTTCGGCTTGCACTTCGACCTCGGCCATACTCAAAGTGGTTTGTTGCAGCAGAATTTTGCCCAAATCAACCGTTGCTCTCTCCGGCGTTAGAGCAATATTCGCGATTCTTTTCTTTTTGAAGCCGAGGAATTGAATCTCCAGGTAATAGGCGCCGGCGGAAATTTTCTCGAACCGAAAACCGCCGTCGGCCTTGGCCGCCGCGCCGAGGACCATCGCGCTGTCTTGTTGGCGAAAGAGAATGGCAGTGGCAAGCTCAAGCGGCAGTTGTTGCCCGGCGTCATAAATTTTTCCGGCAATTACACCGTACCCTTTTTGAGATGATTCTTGCGCAAAGGCTGCGGGCATGAATGCCGCATAGGAAATCCACATCAAACTTGCGTATTTAATCATGTCCGTGTTCCTCAATATGCTAGCCTAGTCGGTCGGGTCAAAGTAATCTAGGCTCAATCGCTTCAATCCGCAGAGCCTCCCTCGAAGACCGCGCGCGCTCATCCGCGTTTCCTGAAATTAGGCAATTGCGACGAGCAAAACAATTGCGGCGAACTTTAACTTGTCTCAAATGGCCCGCTTCCGCGTTTGCAGACTCCGCATTTCGGCGGGTGAAAACATGGCCGCACACAAAGGCAATTTTATAAGACAGTATAGAATTGCAGTCAGTTTTATTAAAAAAGCATCTTAATTTCATTTAGAATTTTAAAAAAATACTTTCGAAATTGAAAAATGATTCTATATTTGCCTTCACTTTTGAAACATAACTATCCAACTCCCTGCGCTTGCGGTAGCCTCGCACCAGGATTTGGCGAACTTCGATCCGTACTTTTAAGGAGGATTGCCATCAATGTCCAAAAACTCTTCTCGGCGCTACGAAGTTGTGGCTGCGGCTAAAAACTGGCATTTGCGCGAAACGCCGCAGCAATTGACCGCCGACATCAATGCGATCTTCGGCGAACACACCTTCAATCTCGAAGTCATGCGCGAAAAGCTTCCCAAAGAAATCTTACAGGCCCTGCTCGCAACAACTGAAAAGGGCCAGCCGCTCGACGCCAGAATCGCGGACGTAGTTGCAATGGCGATGAAAGAATGGGCGGTCGAGCACGGCGCGACGCACTTCACGCACTGGTTCCAGCCGCTCACGGGCAGCACCGCGGAAAAGCATGATAGCTTCGTCACGCCGAATATCGGCGGCGGCGCCACGGCAAAATTCTCCGGCAAGGATTTGATTCAAGGCGAGCCGGATGCGTCCTCCTTTCCGAGCGGCGGCATTCGCGCCACGTTCGAAGCGCGCGGCTATACCGCGTGGGATCCGACTTCGCCTGCGTTCATCATAAACAATCACAATGGCGCGACGCTCTGCATTCCAACGGCGTTCGCTTCGTGGACCGGCGAAGCGCTTGACACCAAAACGCCGCTATTGCGTTCGATGGAAGCCTTGAGCAAGCAAGCGTTGCGCGCGCTCGCACTCTTCGGCGTGAAAGACGCCCATAAGGTTTATGCGACTGTCGGTTCCGAGCAAGAATATTTTCTCATTGACGAAGAGTTTTACTATCGCCGTCCGGACTTGGTGACCACGGGCAGAACTCTGTTTGGCGCGAAACCACCGCGCGGACAGGAGCTTGAAGATCACTACTTCGGCTCGATTCCCGAACGCGTGCTCGCCTACATGACCGACGTGGAATACCAGCTTTATCGATTGGGGGTGCCGGTCAAAACGCGCCATAACGAAGTCGCGCCCGGCCAGTTTGAAATCGCCCCCATCTTTGAGAATTGCAATATCGCCGCGGATCATCAACAAATGATGATGCAAATCATGCGGAACACCGCGCGCAAATATGGCCTAGTGTGTTTGCTGCATGAAAAGCCGTTTGCGGGCATCAACGGCAGTGGCAAACACAACAACTGGTCCATGTCCACCGACACCGGCATGAATCTGCTCGAGCCGGGCGAGACGCCGCACGACAACATGCAGTTTCTGTTTTTCTGCGCCGCGGTAATCAAGGCCGTGGATCAGTATCAAGATTTGTTGCGCGCGAGCGTCGCCCACGCCGGCAACGATCATCGTCTCGGCGCGAACGAAGCGCCGCCGGCCATCATTTCGATCTTCCTCGGCGACCAATTGGAAGACGTGTTCAATCAAATTGAAAAAGGCAAACCCGAAAGCAGCAAATCGAAAGATCTGTTGGGACTCGGCACGCCGGTTTTGCCGCACTTGCCGCGCCATGCCGGCGACCGCAACCGCACTTCGCCGTTCGCATTCACCGGCAACAAGTTCGAATTTCGCGCGGTCGGATCGAGCCAATCCATTTCCTTTCCAAACACCGTGCTCAATACCATCGTGGCCGCAGCGATCGACGAGCTCGCCACGACCGTGGAAACACGGATGAAAGCGAACGTCGCTTTCGAACAAGCACTGCATGAAGCTTTGCAGGGCGTGATTAAACAGCACAAGCGCATTATCTTCAACGGTGACAACTACTCCGAAGAATGGCACAAAGAAGCGGAGCGCCGCGGCTTGTTCAACTTGCGTAACTCGTTGGAGGCCTTCGAGCGTTTGCACGAGAAAAAGAACGAAGCCGTGTTTGCGAAATATGGCGTGCTCAATGAACGCGAGCTGGCCGCGCGCGCGGAAATCTTCTTCGATCAGTATTTTAAAACCGTGAACATCGAAGGCGAGACCACCGAAAGCCTGGCCCAGACCATGATCCTGCCGGTCGCAATTCGTTATCTCCATGAGCTGGCTACGACCGCTGAAACCACGAAACGCAATGGCGCCGAGCCGACCGGTGTGCTTAAAACGCTGCAGGAAGTAAATGGGCTGGTGAATGACTTTCGCGAAGCGCTGCAACGCCTGCACGCCGTCAATGCCGATTTGGGCGGCGATACTGTGCACCAAAAAGCCTATCACATGCGCGACAAAGTCATTCCCGAAATGAACAACGTGCGCATAATTGCGGCCAAGCTCGAAAAAGCTTTGCCGGATGATTTCTGGCCCATGCCGGTATATAGTGAAATGCTGTTCGTAAAATAAGGTCAAATGGCCTCCTCGCTCCCTTGACAAGTGGGGAGCGGATGTTCTAACTTGGCATTGTTTGGGTGCGGCGCAGGTGTCGAGCGTGTGGT
>JABWAN010000292.1 GCA_013361015.1 Candidatus Zhuqueibacterota bacterium
CGTGACTTCCGTAGTTCGGAATCGTTTGCTTCGCTGAGGTTGGCTGCGACAATTGCCGATCCTGCCAATAGAATCCTCCCGCGTGGCTCGGGATGAGTTATGAGACTATCTGAAGTTGCTATGAGTCTATAAGTATCTAGCAATTTTATTGCAGCATCTGGGTTTCCTTGTTTTTTTAATGCAATTCCAAGTGAAAGATTCCCAAAAACATTCTTAGAATTCAATTGTAAAACTTGTTCATAAGCTTTTACAGCTTCGGCCCATTTCTTTGCCTTAAAGGCATAATTACCCTCAATGATCCACAGTCGTTCCTGCAGCGATTTCAAATTCGCTTTTTGTTCGGGTCTCAACGGCTGCATACCGGAATGATTATCCTGGAGTATTCTCTCAATTTCAACAAATGCTTCTTTAATTTGCTTGTTTTCTGAATACTTAGTCTTTAATGCCTCTACTTCTGCAAGTTCGACGCGAGTTAAAACTTCGCGATTTTTCTTAGGCCATTTCTCCAGTGCTTTTTCAAGAGAGGCTCTTGCAGCATCCAAGTCGTTGATGTTCTTTAGCAGCACTCCTCGATAGTACAGACTAACTGGTTCGATATATTCATCTTTTTCTTTTATCCCTTCATCCGTTACAATGAGTCGACTAATGCTATCAAAATAGGTGTCAGCATCCTGAAAACGGTTTTCAAGGAGCGCTGCCAATCCGCGAATATGATGACAGTTTATTGATTTATTGAAATCGGTCAAGTTGTACAAGTCCTCCATATTTTTCATTCGACTGGCAAGATCGGCAATTTCGGTATGATACTGATACAAGTTATGACGGGTTAACTGACCAGATCGTCGTAAATCTTTCACTTTTTCTAGGATAGCTTTAATTCCATGCGAAGGATCAAATTTTTCCAACAACTTCTTTTGTTGTTCTTCCTGCTTCACTTGGAACGATAGAAGTTGATTCACGGAATTCATCACTTGGTCAACCCGTGAAGTAGATTTACCTTCGCGACTCTCTTGCGTCCAACGCAATTGCATTTGAGTTCTTTCAGTTAACCAGGTGCGCAACTCTAACGCAATAACCAATATCGCCCCAATAGAAGGCACAATAATAATAAAGTTGAAAAGTTTGTCGACCGTCCTTTCCAAAGCATTAAGCCTGGTTTCAATATCCTTCAAATCTGGCGGCTGCTGTGCTGGTAGGCTACTGGCTCTAGACAGAAGAAAAAATCCGATTAGAAGCACTCCAGCGGCCATTAAAAAACGTCGGTATTTGATGTGAAGTTTTGGCATCAGTCTATCCTCTGTGATTCAAATCTGCCAAACTTTGTTTTTCTAACAAAGTTTTTGGTTGCGGCTTCGCTGCGCTATGAACTATAATTGAATCTTTGTTTTCAACACTTTTGAGCTATCATTTTGTTTCGCGCGACAGGCTCAACTTCATTATCAAGAGATATCTGCATCAAATGGAATTAATCCATTTCGCTGCGAAGTAACAATATAAACTCTAACATCAAACTCGGGTAACTTCTCCTCTTCTGCTAAAGCGGCTGTGTCAATCTTTCCGTCGCGACGTAGCATTTTGAGGGCTTTTTCTGTAACGTTCCTTTTTCGTGTGGAACGCTTTTTATTCAGATATGTAAGAATCCCACCGCCGGCTAACAACATCAAAGACACAAACAGGCCAAAAACAACCCATGTATATTTACCAAAATAGTGGCTTGCTATGAATGCAATACCCAATAGGCCCGACACACCAAGAAAAATACCTAGTATCAATCTCATCATGATTAAACTCCTTTGCTGAATACATACTTCTCATACCCATACCTCACCTCCACGAACTCCTCCAGCGGCCGGCCCAGCCACATGCTCGTGCCGAGCTTGATGCGTTTATCTTTCCACGGTTTGGTGATGATTGACTCTGAGGCGATGATCAACGTCACGTCGAACTCCAGGCCGTCGTTGAGATAGAGTTGCAAAAGCTCGCGCAGCAATGCGGCCTTCTTGCCTTCGGGCGTGAAGTCGAGATAATCGACAAAGGGCATAGGCCCGATTTCGATGCGAATACGGCTGGAGTAATCCAACATCGAGCGGCCGACGACGCTATTCACGCCGAGGCGAAACGAAGTGCCGTTGTTGCGCCCCATCTTCGGCGTTTCCGCAAGCTGCACCCAATGCGGCACAAACTCATGAATCGTGATTTTGTATTTGATGAAAAACTCCGCGAGCAAAATCTGCAAGCCCGCTTTGCTGCGTGCGCGATTGGAAAGGATACCGGAGAATTGCAGCAGTTGAAAGCGCGGAATCTCGGAAGCCTCGTTGGCCGCATCAAAGCCCTGGCCGATGAACGCGAACACGCGCTGTGTGGTTTTGTTCCCGGCGGCTTCGCTCAGTTGCAGATAGTAGCGGTACTTTTTCCACGCTTGATAATAGAGCCAATAAAAACGGCTGTTGAAAATGTCCAGAAAATTTTGCAGCGGCACTTCGCCTTCGCCGTGCGCGCTCTGCTGCATGGCCACTTGCTCGTGATAGCAACGCGGCAGCGCGGCATTCACGCCGTACAAGCCCATGAAGTTGAGCACGAACTTCATCACGCCGTTGTGCAGCTCGAACGAGCGCAAATCCGTGGGCGGGTACACGTAATTCTCGTGCGGCCGGAAATGCAGACCGGTTTGATCGAAACCGAAGTCCTTGCGCGCGATGTGCTTGCGGCTGGCAGTCTCGGCCAAATAGATTGCTTGAAACACGTTGTAATGTGGGCCGTGCCGCTCCAAATCCGCAATCACACGATCGAAATCTTGCCCACGCTCGGTTCCCATTTATACTCCTTGCCGCTGCCGGCTTCGATGATCGTCAAAAACACGAACGCGTTGATGGTCAGGTATTGCGCGAGAAAACTATTCAACACCGTGCCGAAAAGATGAATGTCGCCTTCGCCGTTTTCAAAATGCTGCGGATCGACTTCGAGCTTGAATTCGATGCCGCGCAAGAGTTGGCGTTGGTGCAAAAGGCTTTTGGTTTGCGGCGGGTAAACTTTGGTGATGCCGTGAATGCGTTTCTTGTTGGGATTGTTATGCGCCGGCGACCAATTGTACAAGCTCAACATGCTCTTGAGCGTTTCGGTTTCTGCGAGCGTGCTGTAACTCAACGTCAAGTGCGAGATCAATGCCCACAAAAAATTATGCTGCGTGGGACACTCCAAAACTTCCGTGGCCGTGGTGAGATTCGCCACTTCCAAGCCCGAAGGAAAGTTGATCGGCTCTTTCAGTGCACCCGCTTCCAAATAGGAGGCCGGCAAAAAACCGTTGGAGAGCGTGGCTGCAATGCTCAATGTTTCTTTGGGGAACAACTCCTCTTCCATGCTCGGACCGAATAAACGAATGTGCGTTGCGGCCATATCGCCGCGCTCGGGGCGACGCACGATGGAATAGAATCGCTTATACTCGTATTCCGGATCGGTGGTATCGAGAATGTCGTAGGAAGTCACCGGCGTATATTTGTAAAGCTGCACTTTGTTCTCGCTCACGCCCGTCACATTTTTCACGGCGTAAATCTCGCGGCTTTTGCGGCGGTCGAGATCGGGAATGATGTAATACTCGGGCAAGCGTTGATTGACTTCCACTTCTTCCGTGGGCCGGTCGAAGAGATTGACGATCGGCGTGCAATGCAGCCGCAAGTTTTCCGCGGAGGGATATTTCTCGCGCGGAAGTTTGTGATTGCGCTCGAACGTGATTTTGATCTCGAAGGCATGGCCGTCGCGCGAAGCGGGAAAAGCTTCGAGGCCTTCGATATCAACAAAAAAGAAGCGCTCGGGATAGGCAAAATATTCCTGCAAGAGGCGATAGCCCGTGAAAGCGGAGCGCGCATAGGGCACGAGCGAAAGATCTTCTTCGCTGGAAATCAAATCCGGTGAGAGGCCCGCAATGCCGAGGCGAAATTCTGCGAGAGTCTGAAAGCTCGGGCGTTCGCCCACGAGCTCGCGCACGGCAATAGATTTGACGTATTTGGTGAGATAGAGCAGGAGCGTGTATTTGATCGACTCCGCGCCGTGCAAATACAGCCGCAGTGGTTTGAGATTGAGCGTTTCGTAGCTCACGTTGCGGTCGGGCTGAATGTGCAGAATGAGAGCCGAAGCTGAATCCGCCGCATCTTCCACGCGCACGTCTTTCAAGCGCATGGGCCGCACCGTGAGCGCCTGCGTGGTGCGAAAAATGAACTCCGTGGCTTCGTCTTTCTCCGTCACGCGCACCATCTCCTGCGCGCCCGCGCTGACTTTGTATTTGACACGGAATTTTCCCGGTTGGGTTTGGACCTCACTGCCGCGCGGCACGAGCACCGGCTTGGTCACTGCGCCCGTGCGCGGTTTGGCTTCGAGAATTGCGCAAGAAGGAAACGGGCGCAAGAAATGCGGAAACAATTGTTCGAGCAAACCGCCGGTAATCTCGGGCAGGTCGTCATCGAGCCGTTCATGAATTCGGCCCGCCAAAAATGCGAAGCCTTCGAACAATCTTTCCACGAACGGGTCTTTGCGCTGGCGCTCGAACAAGCGCAGCTTGCCGCCCAAGGTTTGATTCTTCTTGCCAAATTCTTCCCCGGCGGTTTGCAGATAGTTGTATTCCTGCTCGAAGTATCTTTCGATGTTGTCGCGCTCGTTCATGTCGCGTCCCTTTCGAACACCACTTTCGTCCAGCCGGTGGTGGAAAACTCGGTCAGCAAGATTTCGCGTTGCGAGGCTTCCTTGATGAGGGCGGTAATGCGCAAGGAGAGGCGCAGGTTGTTTTCGTCGAAGTATTCTTTTTTGACTTTCACTTCACCGAGGCGGGGTTCGTATTTGAGAATGGTGCTGCGGATTTGCTCCATAAACGGATCGACGGAGCGGCCCGCGTCAATGTAGCTTTGCAAAACGTCGGGAATGCCGTAATCCGGCAGGTGCAACACGGACCCGCGCCGCGTTTGCAGCAACAGCTTGAGGTGCTCTGCAATGCTCAAACGCAGCTTGCGATCTTCCGGCAGATTTTCCAAATCCGACAGCGTGGTCGACAGCGGATCGCCGAGGGCATCAGGATATTCCGAAGGGAAACAACCGACAAGTAGATCGTAGAGGCTGAGGTTTTCCATGAGATTCGCTTTACACTTTACACCTTACACTTTACACCTTACACTTTACACGGTGTAAAGTGTAAGGTGTGATCCAAACGCCTCAGAACGAAATCTCCGTATACTCCACGCCGCCTTCGAGGAATTTCCACGTGAACGACCGCGCGAGGCATTTGACCGTTTCCAAGTGGCCGACGTTCTCGGTTTCCTCAACTTTTGTGGAAGGCATGAGGTTTTGCACCGAGATGATGCGCGCATCCTCCATGACGTAATTGAAGTACTCTTCTTCGTCGCCGCCGCCCGCGGCAATCCGAAAGAGCTTGACCTCGATCTTCTTACAGGTGCGGCCCAAGCACACGATTTCATATAACTGCGGCGTGAGCTTGTCGATTTCCTTGGTGATGCTGAACGCCGAGATGCGGCGGGAGCCTTGAATCTTGTTGTCGTCCTTATCGAACGGCAAATAAACTTCGTGATTGAATTCGAAGATCGAACTGCTCTTGTCATCACGCGGGCCTTCCAATTGGGTCCCTTCGTGGTTGTAGAACATGACTACGCCTTTGCATGCCATGGCTCGTTTCTCCTAATAAAATTGGTTAAAAAACATTTTGGATAAATTCCCGTTCTCACAGCCGGATGCAACCGATGCTGTTTGTTGCAAGAAAATTGAAAGATTGAGAGTTTCCGCAATTTGTTCGTTGTCTCCTTGTGCCTTTGACACACGCAAAGGCCGTTCCACTAATGGCGAGACAGCGAAATCCAGTTCACGCGTTGTTTTTCAAAAAGAGCCATCCATGCTTCCCGAAGAATTTGCTGAATTACCCAAAGAAAGGTTAGTGATTTTACTCGCTGCGATAGCGGTTTTGCTATGCCCATTACTGCTTGGGATCAATGATCGACGCGACCAGTCTGAAGCTACTTCTCCTCGCCCGAATGAAATGCCACCAAGCGCAGATTGATGTCCATGCCGATGATGGCAACGTGCGGGCGGAATTCCGCGGTCACTTGGAAGAAGCCCGGTTTCTCCGCCAGTTCTTCCACGTGCAATTGATAGGAACGCAACGGTCGTTCGGCAATCACTTTCTCCTGCGGGTTGGGAAAATCCGCGACGAGCGTATCGAGCCACTTCTTCAAATCCGCTTCGATCTCACCCGCGCCGGCATTCTTACCCACGAAGCGCAATTGGCGGTATTTGAGATAGTGCGCGATGCGTGTTACCAACATGGTGTATTGCAGACGCGCGCCCACGGAATAGTTCGCCGTGGCTTCGGGGTCGTTCTTGATCTCTTTCGGGCGTTGCGTCGAAGGCACTTCAAAAAAGCAGGCGTAGTCCGTGCGATCCCAATGCGCCAACGGAATGAAACCCAGTTGGCAAAGCTCGGAGTCCTTTGCCTGTCCCACCGAGGCTTCAACCGGCACTTTGACTTTCTTCTGTCCGCCTTCTTCGTAGGTCGGCGTCGGCAAATTTTCCACGCGGCCGCCGGAATCCACGCCCACGATCTTCACGCTCCAACCCCATTGCTCAAAACTGCGCACCATGTTGCTCGCCAGCGCGTACGAAGCGTTGCACCACAAGTCATGTCCCTGGCCTTCATTGTAGTTGAAGTTTTTCGTCGGGTCGTTTTCCGTGCCGTAGTGCAAGCGGCCGAGGAAACGCGGCAAGCACAGACCCACGTATTTCGAACGGTCGTCATCGCGAAACGCGCGCCATGCCGTGTATTCCGCGCCTTCTTTGATACGCTCGATCAAGAAGCGATCGTTCATCACCTTGCCCATGTCGTCGTGTCCGAAAAATTCCGCGCTGGCATTTGAGATGAACGGAATCTGCGACGTTTCCCCTAAAATAGAAAGGTGCTGCAAAAACTTGATG
>JABWAN010000293.1 GCA_013361015.1 Candidatus Zhuqueibacterota bacterium
CTGCTGTATGCGCCGAAAAGCGGCAAAGAGATGCGCCGCGAGATTAAGCGCAAGTCACGCGAGATTTATGAAGATGCCGAAGAGCAGCTTTCCGACGTGAAAGAGAAAGCGGAAGAGATTATGGAAGAAGGCAAGCGTCAAGCGGAGCACTTGCGCCGGCAGGCCGAAAAGAAAATGCAGGAAGCCCGCGCTGCCGCTTCGGACTTGATGGCCAGCGGGCGTGAATTAATCTCCGACTATGCCGGCAAACCCGGTGAAAAAATCGCCGAGGCCAAGGCCCAAGCGCAAAATATCATCGAGGAAGGAAAAAAAAAGTTCGGAAGTGGAAAAGATAAGCTGAAATCCGCGATGGACGCAGGCGTAGGAGCCTTTCGCGAAGAAGTCGACGGCGATATGAAAGCCAATTGATCGGCGCTGCCGAACGAAACGAGGAAGAAATTCGCAAGAAGAGGTGCCGATGGAAATGGTAATGACCGTGAGTGTGGCGATAATCGCGTTTTGCATGCTCTTGATCATGTTCGCCGTGGTGGCAGTGCTCGTGCGGGTGCGCGGCTTCGTCCGCGAGCTGGAAAAATTCGTAGACACGGCCCGACAGCACGTTCCTCCGTTAATGCACGACGTCACGCAGATCACCTCCGATGTGCGTAGCATAGTAAGATCGGTAGAGCGCGAAATGCCCAAAGTGAGCCACGCGATGGACTCCTTGCGCGCCACCGCCGCCGAAATTCACGAGTTGGAGCGTACGGTGCGCGATAAAATCGAGCAGCCGCTATTGAGCATTTCGGCCTTGATTGGCGGCTTATTGCGCGGTTTCAATGCTTTTTGGCGGACCTTGCTCAGGTAGCCGCACGCGTTCAATCACCTCGACCAATCGCGGTGACGTGCGCTCGCGGCTTATGTGTTCAACCACCCGGTTTGCTCAGGGTGGTTGAACAGCTATTGACGACTTCATCAAGGACTAGGACATTCAACTTTGACCTCAGGAGATGATTTTATGCAAGCTCTCGAATTGGATCGCCGGCTACAAATCGTGCGTGCAATCGCGCAAGCAGCCAGTGACATTGTGTTGCAATATTACGACGAAAAAGTCGCGGTCGAATGGAAGGCGCCGGGCGATCCGGTGACCGTGGCGGATCACGCCGCAAACGAAAGCATTATTGCGGCGCTGCACAAACATTTTCCGGGCGAAGCCGTGCTCTCGGAAGAGTCGAGCGATGACATGAGCCGCCTCGGCTCGGAGGTCATTTGGGTCGTCGATCCACTCGACGGCACGAAAGAGTTCATCAAACGCAACGGCGAGTTTTCCATCATGATTGGAATGGTGGAAGGCGGCAAGCCCACGCTCGGCGTAGTCGCACAACCGGCCACTAAATTCCTCTATTCCGGCGCGCCCGGCTTGGGCGCTTGGCTCGCGACGCCGAACGGCGAAAGAACGTTGCGCGTTTCGAATCTCGAGCAAGCGGCGCAATTGCGCATGGTTGCCAGCCGCTCGCACTTTGACCCGCGGGGCGATCGCGTGCGCCAGCGTTTGGGCATTCACGAAATTCTGCGCTCCGGCAGTGTGGGCTTGAAATGTGGGTTGATTGCGCGCGGCGAGTGCGAAGTGTACGTTCATCCCAGCTCGCGCGTGAACATGTGGGATAGTTGCGGCCCCGCCGCGATTCTCATGGCTGCAGGCGGCATGATGACTGACATGGCCGGCGCGCCGTTGAATTATTCCGCGGTCGATGTGCGCCATCGTCAAGGTTTGCTCGCGAGCCACGGTCGTTTGCATGAATTGATCGTCGCAACCTTGGCGCGCGAAGGCGTGGCCGCGGAAGGCTGAAACGCAAAAAAGGATTTCTGAAGATCAGGCATGATCAGAGGCAAAAAAATCATCGTGGTTTTGCCCGCCTACAATGCGGAAAAGACGCTCGCAAATACTTACGCAGAGATTCCTCACGACCTGGTCGATGAAATCATACTTGTGGATGACGGCAGTACCGATCACACTGCGGCCGTGGCGCGCGAACTCGGGCTTGAGGTCATCGTGCATGCCAAGAATATGGGCTATGGCGCCAATCAAAAAACCTGCTACAAAGCGGCGTTGGCGCGCGGCGCCGACCTTGTCGTGATGCTCCATCCCGATTATCAATATTCTCCCAAGCTCATTCCGGCAATGCTTTATCTGCTCGCCGAGACCGATTATGAAGTGGTGCTCGGCTCGCGCATTTTAGGCGGGCGCGCGCGCAAAGGCGGCATGCCGCTTTACAAATATTTCAGCAATCGCGTTTTGACCTTCGTGCAAAATTTGTTGATGGCCGCCAAACTCTCGGAATACCACACGGGTTATCGCGCTTTCACGCGACGGGTGTTGGAGACCTTGCCATTTGAAAACAACTCGGATGATTTTGTTTTTGACAATCAGATGCTCGCCCAAATCATTTACCTGGATTTCCTCGTGGCCGAGATCACCTGCCCGGCGAAATACTTCCCCGAGGCTTCTTCCATCAATTTTACGCGGAGCTTGAAATACGGCTTGGGGTGCTTGCGCACTGCGGTGCAATTTCGGCTCAATAAACTCGGCCTGCTTTCCTCGCCGCTCTTTGCCACACTCAAACCTCGATCTCGTTTGCAAAAGGATGATGCCCGTTTCGCGCTTTCTGAACCGCTTGAGCCGTGACCCGCGGCACGATACGCTTCTTGCCAGCCCTGCGTTTCAATTCACGCTTGTCATTTTGCTCGCGCTCTCTTTTTATTTTTCCAAATTGGGCGGCCACGGCTTGGCCACGTGGGACGATTGTTACTACGCCGAGAAAGCCAAGGAGATTCTCCAAACCGGCGATTGGCTCACCATGCGCTACAATCGCGAGCCGATTTTTGACAACCCGCCTTTTTACATGTGGCTCGCGGCGCTTTCCTTCAAAATCTTCGGCGTCACCGATTACGCGGCCAAATTTCCTTCCGCTTTAATGGGCGTCTTGACAGTCGCGCTCACCTTTGTGCTGGGCCGCCGCTGGTTCGATGCGTGGACTGGCTTTCTCGCCGCCTTTGTGCTCGCCACCACGCCGACGTTCAACAAATACGCCCGCCACGCCATGCTCGATGTCACGCTCACCTTTTTTGTGACTCTGGCGCTTTTTAGTTTCGTGCTCGCGTTGGAGAAAGATCGTCGCTATTTTCTACTGTGGGGAACAGCCATCGCAATCAGTGTTTTGATCAAAAGCGTGCTCGGGCTTTTTCCGCTTTTCATCAGCCTCGCCTATCTGCTTCTGTGCAAAAATTTCAAAACGTTTGTCTCGCCTTACTTTTGCTCCGGAATTGTGATCGCCTTCGCGCTCGGCGGGTTTTGGTATTTGCACCAATGGCTTCTCTTCGGGGAAGATTTTCTCCGCGTTCACTTCGGCTGGCTGATTTTGCAACGCGGCTTTCAAATGCAGCCCGAGCCGTGGTATGCGCATCTGTCCTACCTCAAAGACCTGTTGATCTATTATTGGCCGTGGCTGCCGCTGCTGTTGCTCGGAAGTTTTTATATGCTGAAAAACGCGAAAGCACGAGAGCCGATTCCGCTGTTGCTCATGCTGTGGCTCGCGGGCTACCTCTTCATCCTCAGCGTGATGCAAGCGCGCCGCCTTTGGTATTTAATGCCGATCTTTCCCGCCGCAGCAATCGTGGCCGCGCACGCATTGCATCGCATTCTCTCTCCGCGCGCCAAATTGATTTTCGCACAAGCAGTGCTGGCCCTTCTCGTCGTCTCCAATATTGCTGTGAATGCCACGCCGTTGCAAATCGAGTCGGAACGCGAGAAAGACATTCGCATGCTTGCGCCTTACGTGCGGCATTTCGGCAATGCGGGCGCTCGCGTTCTCGGTTTCCGCAAGGACTATCACAGCCTCAACAACGCGCTGTTGTTTTATTCCGATCATGCCGCGGCGCCGATTATGCAATCGTCGGAAGAATTGCGCACGGCAATGCAGGCCGCACACACCGTGCTGTGTGTAATGGAGCTTTCCTCCTGGCAGGCGCTGCAAAATGAAATGCCCGGAATCTTCGTCATCAAACAAACGGAAAAGCTGGTATTGATTGCCAACCGGGCTTTAGATGCGAGCGCCGTGAAAACGTGGCGATGACAATCACGCGCCGTCACGCCGTCGCATCAAAAAGAATGGCCTTGTCCGCGAAAGTGTTTTCGATATTCCACGCAATGCTTGAAATTCGCTTTAGCGATTTCTATGTTGAAAAAAATATTTGCGCGTCGCTGCAAAGGGCGGCGCAAAAAAAATCTTATCGCGTTCCAGCTTTTCGGATTGATGCTCTTGCCCGCCGGTTCAGCTTTTTGCCAAAACGGCTCCGCCGCCAAGCCTGCGCCTGCACCCGCACCGATCATTCAGCAGGTTGAAATCGAGGCCCGCGAAATCATCGACGGCTCGGAAAAAGTTCCGTTCTCCGGTCTCATGAATCTGCTGCACATTCGCACGAAAAAACACGTGATCCGGCAGGAATTGTTGTTTCGCGAGCGCGAGCGCTACGATCACGATCTGCTCTATGAAAGCGCGCGCAATCTGCGCAGCCTCGGCCTCTTTTCGGAAGTGCGCATCAACGCCCTGCCGCACGCGCACGACTCCGTCAAAGTTGTGGTGATGACGCGGGACCGCTGGACGACCAGTCTCAACACTTCTTACAAGCTCCTCGGTGGCGTGCATTATTTCGGCATTGGCTTGGTGGAAGACAACGTGCTCGGCTTGGGCAAAGCCCTCGAGATGAGTTACAATCAATCTACCGATCACATTTTGCGGCAGGTGCAATATCGCGACACGCGCTTGTTGGGCACGCGCTACACCACGGGACTGAAATTCCAGCACAATTCCGATCGCGAATCCTACGACGCCATTCTCACACGACCGTTCTTTGCGTGGCAATCGCGTTGGGGAGGGAAAATCAGTCTGCAAAGCGCGAACGGCATTTATCGCCGCTTTCTGCACGGCGAGCTGGTGGAAGAGCCGCGCTTGCGCGAACGCAACGGCGAGATAATTTTCGACGTTTATCACGGCCGCACGACCAAACGCCATTTCATGATCGGCGCCGCATTCTCTGACAATCGCATCGGCGCAGAGCGCCGCGCCATCAATCTCGTGGGCGCAGGTTTCGGCTTGATGAAAAGAACGTTTCGCGAAATGACCAACCTCGATAATTTCGAGCAAATCGAAGACGTGCCCTCCGGCATGCTGGCCGAAGCGATTGTCGGCGTCGATTATGAAGCGGAACAACGGCGCGTGGAACAATTCTATTTGCGCCAGCGTTTCGGATTCGCGCGCACGCATCTCAGCCTGCCCAGCTTTTATGCGAACGCGCTCTTGCAAACTTTTTATGATCGCAAACAACGCAATGACGTGATCTTCAGCGCCGAACTGAAAACGTTCAAGCCGCTCGCCCATCATCTGCTCGTGCTGCGCGCCGCTTGGACGCAGATCGCCAATTTCACCTTAACGCAATCATTGCTTTTGGATGACGAAAACGGTCTGCGCGGTTACAGTTTGCGCAGCCGCACCGGCACGCGGCGCTTGGTGCTCAATCTCGAAGACCGCATGCGCAGCCGCATCAAAGTTTACATGTTCGGCTTCGGCCTTGCAGCCTTTGCTGATTTGGGCAATGCCTGGGAAGAGGGCGAGGCGGTGAAATGGCAGAGCCTGCAATCTTCTTTCGGCTTGGGCTTGCGCATCGGCAATTCTCGCTTCACCAGCGCGTTGAATCGTTTGGACGTGGCGTACAATGCCACGGAAAAGCGCTTTCGGATTTCCATTAGCCGAGGGAGCTATTTTTCGGCGTATTCCGCTTTGAATTTCTCTTCCGGCTTCGAGGCCGGCAGCATTGTGCCATAGAAACTGCATCGAAAATCTAGCGCCGCCGCGGCCTCTGCGAAAGAGAGCCCGGCGCAGGAAGAAGAATGTCGCTTCGCCTTTTCGGTTCCACGGGTTTTATCCTGCTTGCGATGATCGGACTTTTCATGAAGGCCGGTGCTGCTCGCGCGCAAGACAATTATGCGATCAAAGCCTTTTTGCTCGAGGGCGTAAAATCCGTCAATGAAGCCGAATTACGCGAGGCCTTGGCGACGCGCGGGCCTTCGTGGGCGCACCGCATTTTGTTTTGGAAAAAAGCGCCGCTCTTCAGCGGCAACGATTTCCGGCTTGACCAACAGCGCATTCTGAAATTCTATCGCGCCAAAGGTTTCTTTCGCGCGCGCGTCGCCCCGGCGGAAATTCGTGCCAATGACGAAAAGCAGGAAGTGCGCTTGCGGCTGCAAATCATCGAGAACGAGCCGGCGCGGCTCACCAAGATTGAATTGGCCGCCGCGGATTCCATCGGGTTTGAAGAAAAGCTGCGGCTCGAATTGCAGCAGCGCCTCACGCTCAAAATCGACGATCCTTTGGACGAGGGGCGCTTGAACGACAACCGTTTCGCGCTGCATTCATATCTCGCCAATCGCGGTTTTCCGTTTGCAAAAGTCGAAGTCGAGTCCGTGCGCGACTCGCACGATCGCGTCGCCGAAGTCACCTTCAAGATCGCGACCGGCAAATTGTGCACGTTTGGCGAAGTCGAAATTCTCGATACAAAAAAATATCCGCAGCGTGTCATTCGCAAGGAGCTGGCGTTCAAACCTAGGCAGCGCTTCGAGCAGGGCAAATTGCTGCAATCGCAGCAGCGCATTTACCGGCTCGAATTGTTTCAAGCCGTGGGCGTGCGCGCGCTTTTGGATAAAGCGCAAGACGGCGTCATTCCCATCGAGATTCGCGTAAAGGAAGCGCCGCGCCACACCGTCAAACTCGGCGCGGGTTACGGCACGGAAGAACAACTGCGCGGCACCGTGAATTTTCGCCGCCGCAATTTTCTCGGCGATGCCCGGCGCTTGCAAGCCGAGGTGAAATATTCGAAGCTGGAACCGGGCCGTTTTCAACTTACGCTCTATCAGCCGCAATTTCCCG
>JABWAN010000294.1 GCA_013361015.1 Candidatus Zhuqueibacterota bacterium
GGCCATAGCGGAAGAAGCCGGTGTACCAAACCTCAGACTTTGGAAACATCTTCGTCGAATCCTTTGCAATCGCCGCGAGCTTGTTGTTGATGTAGTAATCAAAATAATTCGCATCCGGCTCTTGGCGAATTTTGATGGTGACCAAATCGCCGGCTTTGGGATCGCTTAAGCCCGGCCAACGGCCTAAATCGGTTGCGCCTTCATAGGAGCCTTTGTTGATCGCCCAGAGCCAGACACGGCCGTAGCGATGCCAAAGCCAGTAACCGCTGGCGTTCGTGTTGTTCCCATCCAACATCAACGCCACCGCGCCTTCGCGCACGCCGCCGGCATCCGCACGTTTGCCCCAACGATAACTCAGCTCGATGATTTGCGTGTAGCGATCATTGTAGAGTTTGTTGTACACGGCAAGATAACGCCATCCGCCCTGCGCGTTCGCATTCAAATCCAGCTCATTAGCTTCGATGTGCCAATACGCGCCGTCATAGGTCCAATCCGGGCCAATCTGGTTGCGGTTGAAATCATCAAACACGGAGAAGACTTCCGGCCCGGTGGTGAAACTGGTGTCGCGCGCAGTCGCAAGATTCCCCAACACATCACGCGCTAGTACGCGCAACCGATATGTGGTTTTCGGCGTGAGCTCATTCAGCACGATCTGATGCTGCGTGACTTGCGCAGAGTCGCGCACACTGTTCTGCAAAACATCATTGGGGCCATATTGCACTTCTGCGGTGGCGATCTCATCCGTCATCCAACTGATCGTCGCCTCGTTCGCAGTAATGTCGCTGATCTTAAAATTCGAAATGAGCGGCGGTGTGGTGTCTTTGATGACTTTGAAATATGCAACACAGCCTCCGTTCGGAGGGCTAAGGGTGATGGGCGCTGTGGTCACGCCGGAAATATGCGTGCGCCAGCGTCCCGCGCGCGTTTCGAACCAATCGCCGTCCAGCTTGCTCTGCGTTTCCGTTAGGGCGATTTGAAACGCGTCGCGCGGCTCCGAATAGACGACATATTCCACGCCCGGCGTGCCGGCGAGCCAGCGCGAGTTGCCAAGGTCTTCAAATTTCGTGAAGCGCTGCCAAGCGATGGCGTCTTTGCCGTTATTCGTCCAAAAATCTTGCAAGTATGTGATGTAGCTCGCGCCTTTGGAAAACAAATTCTCTGGCGTGAGCACCGCGTCATAGTCAGAGGTGAGCGTGTGGCCATAAACAAAATAGCCGCCGCGCATGATGATTTGCCAAGCGTCTTTGCGCAGCTCGTCCGCGGTTTGGCGGCCTTCATAACCGAAACCGCTGTTGATCACCGGCTTCGCGAAACGGCGATCCGTGCTGATGCGGGACGGATCGCTGGTTTGTTGATAAATCGTCGTGTGCCATTTTGCTGCCCAAAAATCATCCGCGCTAGTGTCGAGCGTGTGTGTGGTGATGGGATGATGATACGGATCATTTGCTTTGAGCCATTCGCCCACGTATGCGTGTCCCGTTATGGGAGCGCCTTTTTCATACTCTCCGGAAGTGATCCAAACCACATTGAACGCGGCATAACGATTGACGACGTACGCGAGATAGCGCTCGACTTGCTCCGGGCTTGAAAAAAGCGGCCACGTTTCTGCGGGCCAGCCGAGCACCAATCCCGCCACGAAGCCTTTGCTGTTGAGATAAGCAAGGCGCTGATCAAGGGCCTGCCAATAAGCGGGATTCAAACTGTCGACACTATTCGCAAAGAAAGCCGGGCCGCCTTCATTGCGAGCGCTGCCGCTCGGTGAAATCGTGAAGAGGCGGCCGTGCACGTAATTAAAACCTTGTTGCGCGCGGGCCTCGACATATGTCTGAAACTCTTCGGGCCACGACAGCGCGGCGGAACTGAATGCCCACTGCGTATCACCGATGAGAAAGAACGGCGTGCCATCCGCATGCGCAAACGTGTAGGGGAATTTTTCCGACTCGCGGACAGGTCCGTGCATGGAAGCATGCTCGTCCGGCAGGCTGCCACTGCAGCGCAAGCCGCCGCCATAGCCATCATAATTCGGATCGCTTGATTCTGACAGCCAGCACCAATCTCCAAAAGCCTCCGGCATGAAGCGCGCACGAAAACTTCGCTCTCCCTCCCAAAACGCATAAACGCTCAGAACTTTGCCGGTCGCTTCGCCGGAGAGGCCGGTGAAAGTAACTTTCACGGCCGGCGCATTGCGATAAGTTGCAGGCTTACCCGCGGCATCATAGAACGCCACTTCATAAATTCCGTAGCGCGGTACGTTCTTCAAGGTGATTGCGGTCGCAAGCCCAGCCGGATTTTTATTTACGCTGGAGGCTGCCACTGCGCATGGAACTACGCGACGGCGATCCCATGCGCTCTCGCCATAAACGGAGGCATCAACGGTGTCAATCACAGTCGCTGGAGATTGCAATTCCTGTGCAGCAATTGAATGCACAACTGCGAAATTGAGTATGACGAAGCTCAATCTCACCCAGTCGTGGCGGCAGCGAAAGGATTTCAGCATACGAGGTTTGAAAGTAGTCATGTTTAAAGTTACCCCTTTGATTCGAAGTACGCTCGTTCCGGCTCCCAGCCCACACTTTTCGCAAACATGTCGATCACCTGCAGCGCCGTGCGCTGTGCATCGAACTTTTGTACGACCAACTTCTGTCCGGCCAGAGCCATGCGCGCGCCGTGCTCCGGCTCGCGCCACATGCGCATTAGTGCCGCGGCTGCCGCCGAAGGATCATCGCAGTCCACCAGTATGCCGGTGTGCTCGGGTTGGATCAACTCATTGATGGCATTCAAAGGCGTCGCGATCACCGGCAATTTCGTGGCCAGCGCTTCAATGTAGACATTGGGGATGCCCCAATGGAGGTAGGGTCGCGGCAGAAGAATGAAGACATTTGCCCAAAGCCGCAACGGGCGCAGCTCTTCTTGTTTGAGGTAGCCGAGCAGCTTCACTTCCTTTTGCAGATCGTGCTGTGTTATCAATTCCAGCAAGTGCTGGCGCTCGGGGCCGTCGCCAACGATCTTACATTCAAAGGCGACGTTTTGGTGCTTCAGCGCCGCACAGGCGGCAATCAGCGTATCGAAACCTTTCGTCTTGTAGAGCGTGCCAATCGAAAGCATGTGCAAAGCGCCGCTGCTACTGGTGCGCGCTTGCGCGTCTTCATAAAAGCTGTTCAGCTCAAGGCCGTGATAGATGAGTTTGATCACTGCGCTCTTCTCCGGCACGAGCTGCGAGAGGTGCGCACGGTTATAATCCGTGCAGGTCATCACGAACGTCGCTGCCCGCAGCTTGCGCACGAGCATGCTGTCATCTTCGTAAATGTCGTGCGCGTGCGCAGAGAGACTGTAGGGCAAATCCGTGAGGCGATGCGCGATCCACGCCATGCCACAGGGAAACGTCGCCCAGAAAGCGTGCATGTGCACGGTTTGCCGTTGCAGCATAATGCGCGCGAAACACACGGCTTTCGGAAAGAGCGCGAGATTTTTCGCCAGGCTCACCGGCTTGCGCCAAACTTCGAAAAAAAACGTGAGCACTGCGCCGGCATAGCGCAGCGGACGTCGCAACAAAAAATAGAACTGCGCTCGCCACACCTCCCATGAGAGAAAAAACGGCCGATGGATCAAACGCGGCAACAGCTTCTGCGCTTGCGCTTGCACCACGCGATCATCCGGCGGTTTGAGCGTATAGATATCAAAGTCAAAGCCCGCTTCCGCCAAAGCCGCCATCTCGCGTAGAATGAAAGTTTCGTCGAGGCACGGGAAGCGCGAAACCAGAAAAGCAAGCTTTGGAGACGGCGCTTTGTCAACTCCCTCTGTGTGGGAAGAATTTGTTCCGGCGGAACGAAAAGACCGGCTCATACGATGCGATTCATCGACTCTTTGACGTTCTCCAAAACTTTGCTGTCCGTAGTGGCGACCAATGCGGCATACAAAGTAATTCCAATGCCGAAATCAACCGACAGCTCAACAAGGGGATTCGTAAACTTCGCCAGTACGATGACGGCATACATCGCGGCGCCGACCACGCCATATTTCAACAATGCCGTCCACGGCATTTTGAAACCGAGGAAATGGCGTGTGGGCAAGGTCACCATTCCCACGAGCAAGAGGTAGCTGAACAATTTTGCAATGGCAGCGCCCTGGATGCCGTAGTATGGAATGAGGACGAGATTGCCGATCAAATTGATGACCGTGGTGATACCCAGGAAAGCGACCAGCAAGTTCGTGCGCTTTTGAATATACAGGCTCGCGGCCAGAATCGGGACGGCGCCGTTGATCATCAAACCGGTAATCAGCCATGGCACGATGACGTGACCCTCCAAAAATTTCTCGGAGGCGATCAAGTTCAAAAGGGTTTTGCTGTCGGCGGCGAAGCCCAAAATCAGCGGGATGGCAAAGAGCGCGTAAGTGCGCAGCGCATTCTCCAGAAACTTGCGCGTCGGCTCCGCGCCCTTCGTGGCCCAAATGCGCATGTAAATCGGCGTAACCGCGCTGGCGAACGGCATCACGACAACATCCTTCACGTAATCCGAGAGGTTGTACGCCGCGCTGTACAGTCCCACGCTATCGGCGCCGAGATAGAATTGCAGGCAATAGCGGTCGACGTAGTTGAGCAGCATCGACACCAGTTCAAAGCCGATGAGCGGAAAACCGTAGTGCAAAGCAATGCGAAAGATCTCGTTCGAAAAGTGCTCGAAGCGCGGCCAATGCTTGCGAAAGCGCCACCAGGCCAAAGCCCCCAAGCCCAAAGTCATCGCCGCAAGCTGGGAGAGATAGAAGCTCATCAACGACTTCGACAGCGTGAACAGAAACGCCAGCATCATGGCCAGCAACAAGTAGCGCACGAGCACGCGGTAGCTATTCAGCGCGAGGGTTTGTTGTTCCGCGCGCAAAAATCCGAGCATGAGGCTTTCCGCGGAGCGAAAGAACACCATGCCGCTGCTCACCAACAGCAATGCGAACGTCATGCTGTGTTCATCGATGAAACTATCGACGACCATTGTGCCAAGCCCCCAAATCGCGGTGATGACCAGCGCGATCATAAGGCCGCCGAGCAACAAAGAAGAGAGGTAATTGTTGTGGCGGTGTTTCTGGCTGCCGCGCGAGTATTCGTCGTGAAAACGGACGATGCTGTTTTGCAGCCCGGCTTTCGCCACGGCAGTTACGATGAGCACGGTGTTGGAAAGCAGACTCATCGTGCCATACTCGGCCACGGTAAAGACGCGCGTCAGAATCGGGAACGAAATCAAGGACGCGAAGAGAATGAGAACTTGGCCGATGGAATAGTGTGAGGATTGCCGCAGGAACCCGCGTAAGGTTTTGCTCATTGCTTTTTTTGATTCCTGCTGCTAAGCAACTCTTCATAAAGCCGTGCGTGCGCCGCCGTCATGGCTTGCACACTGAATTTCTCCTGCGTGCGCGCGGCCGCCGCTTCGCCCATTTGGCGGCGCCGCTCCGGGGCAGCCGCGAGCGTAAGCAGTGCGCGCGCCAGCGCTGCGCTATCGCCCGGCGGCGTGAGATAGCCGGTGACCTCATTGACGATCTGCTCGCGATTGCCGCCCACCGCAGAAGCGAGTACAGGTTTGCCCGCAGCCATGGCTTCGAGAATGGCGTTCGAGAAGCCTTCTGAAAATGAAGGCGCAAGCAAAATGTCGATCGCATGCATAATCTCAGGAATGTCCTTTCTCGAATCCATAAAACACACCTGGTGCTCCGCGTGCGCGGCCGCCACCGTCTGCTGCAACTCGTGGAAGAGTGCGGTATCCGCGACATAGCCGCAAAGCAAAAGCCGGGAATTGGGAAAGCGCTTGGCCATTTGCAAAAACGCGGAAAGCGCCTCGCGATGCCCTTTCGCCGGGCGGATATTGGCAACGACGGCGACGAGTAACTCTTCCGCGCCCAACCCAAGCTCTTGGCGTTTGGCGCGGCCGCGATTCGCACGCTGCAGTTTCTCCATATCCACGCCGTTGTAGAGCACGCGCACGCGTTCAGTCGGCAGTTTTGTGCGCGCCAGGACGGCTTGTCGCACGGCCTCGGAATTGGCCGTCACACACTGCACCAGATGACGATCAACCCAGTTATTCATGCGCGTGATGCCGGCGCCATCAAAACCGCCGAGATCGCGGTGGCTGGAAATGCGAACCGGCACGCTGGCCCATTTGCCGAGCAGCGCGCCGAGCACGTTACTCGTGGGCAAAAAGGCGTGAATCAAATCGGGCTGTATGCGCTTGAAAGCCTCATAAAGTTTTCGCGCCTCCCGGCAAGCGCCGAGTTTCACCCAGTTGTCTCGACCGATAAGCTCGCACGTAATTCCGCTATTGGCCAAGCGCTGCACCAGTTCCGGAGCAGCTTGCGCCAGCACAACGAATTGGCGGCGGAATTTTTCAGCGTCAAGATGCAGCGCCAATTCCAGCACTTGTAAAGGCGTGCCGCCGAATGCCAGCTTGTCGAGCAAAAAAACGATGGAGATTTTTTTTGACATAAGCGTGCGTGGTGGCGCTTCGCTTTCGCGCGTCAAGAGATTTGCCTGATTTGCTCCCCCGTGCGGTTGTCATACAGTGGGAATCTTTTTGCCCTGAGAAGAAATCCATTCCGCGCATTGCTTCGCGCGCGTGCAAAGACTCTTTCAGAATGACAAGCGAGTCGAGTAAGGAGCGGCTTCCGCAACGATCCGGAATTAAGCGCCCGCGTGTTTCGGCTTGAAATCCAACTGAAAACTTTTCTCCCCTCGCTCTGACAGCACGTGCCTGCGGGCTTCGAGTTTTTCGCGGCGGAGAAAAACGTAAGCATACGTCAGCCCGACCAGCACCCAGTACAATCCAACCAGCTCCTCGCGCGTAAAGCGCGAGCCGAAAATATTCACGACCAAAATGCCGCAAATGCTCGCCATGCCGCCCAGCATCCAACCGCGGATGAAACGATCGCCGGTGGTGCGGTACACGCGCCACATGGTAACACCGGGCACGGC
>JABWAN010000295.1 GCA_013361015.1 Candidatus Zhuqueibacterota bacterium
ATCTGGCTTTTTGAAAATATCGAACGGCTGAATGAACAACTGGGTCTGGAACTTACTGCAATCGAGAAAGAAAAATCCGTAGGCTCATTCAATGTCGATATCCTATGCGAAGATTCTTTTGGCCGACAAGTGATTATTGAAAATCAACTTGAGAAAACTGACCACGATCATTTGGGCAAGCTTCTCACTTACCTTTCAAACTTAGATGCGAAAATTGGAATTTGGATATCATCTCAACCTAGACCAGAACATGTTGCAGCCATTGAATATCTCAATAAGATTGTGCCTGAAGACACTAAGTTTTACTTGTTAAGATTACAAGCTTTCAAAATTGGAGATTCTGAATCTGCACCACTCTTTACTATTGAAGCTGGGCCATCGGAACAACTTTCAGCGGTTGGTGACATCAAAAAGGAAACTGCTCACCGTGACAAATCACAGTACATATTCTTTGAGCAATTGTTGAACAAATGCAATCTGCAGTGCAATCTTTTCAGCAGTGTCTCTCCACAAGGGTATCAAAATTGGATAAGTGCGGGTGCGGGTAGAGCTGGGCTTTTGTGGCATTTTGTGATCATGAAGAAAACGAGCAAGGTAGAGCTATTTCTCAATGCCTCTAACGGCGAAACCAATCGTAGGCGATTTGAATTTTTATCAGATCGTAAGAAGGAAATAGAAGACGAATTTGGCGAACCCTTAGTATGGAATTTTAGGGAAGGAAGGAAGCAACATTACATCCAATCCTATACAGAAATTGGTGGGTTTGCAGAAGAAAACAAATGGACCGAAATTCAAGATGACTTGATTCGCCGTTTGATCAGACTTGAGAAAGCACTACGGAAACACCTTAATGAATTGCCATAATTGCAAAGAGATTCGGCGAGATACAATACCATCCGTGTAACTCAGGAGTAAAGTTTTTCAGCCGGAAATCGATGAAGTCACGTAAGGCCATGAGAAAAATTTTGAGCATCTTGGTTTGAATTGGATTTTCTAATTCACCAATGACGATAATTACCTACGAGCCTATTGCGAATAATATGAATCCTTATCTCATCCATCACTTCCTCGAACGCCATGCGCAAGCGACGCCGGAACATCCGGCTTGCATTCATGGTGAAGAAACTTTAAGCTACGCGGAGCTGGATCGCGCCGCGAATCGCGTGGCGCATATGCTGCGTGAGTTGAGCGTGAAGCGCGGCGACCGTGTGGGCCTCATGATTGAAAACTCCAGCGCGTACCTCGCCGCGTATTACGGCATTCTCAAATGCGGCGGCGTCACGGTCGCAACGTATTCCACCACGACGGCGAAGACGCTCGCGTACATTCTCAATGACTGCGAGGTGGGCGTGCTCATTACGCAGAGCAAGCACGGCGCAGTGCTCGCGGAAGCGCGCGAGAAACTTGCCAAGCTGCGTGCGGTGGTGATGCTCGACGCCATGCAAGACGATGCTGCAACTGCAAGCACCGCGGACTTGCCGTGGCCGATCATTACTTCACAACACGTCGCAGAGCAAGCCGACACGCCGCTCCCGCTCGCGCTGATCGATCTCAATCTCGCTTCGATCATTTATACTTCGGGCAGCACGGGCGACCCGCGCGGCGCGACATTGAGTCATCTCAATATTATGACCAACACGCGCAGCATTGTGAGCTATCTCGGCTTGAATGCGAGCGACCGCATTATGGTCGTGTTGCCGTTTGCGTATGTGTATGGCAAGTCGCTGCTCAACACGCACATGGCTGCGGGCGGCACCGTGGTGCTCGACAATCGTTTTGTGTTTCCGAATGTCGTGCTCAAAACCATGCAAGAGAAAGAGGCCACGGGCTTCTCCGGCGTGCCTTCGACGTATGCGATTCTGCTCGGCAAATCCGCGATTCGCAAAATGGAGTTTCCTGCGCTGCGTTACCTCACGCAAGCCGGCGGCGCGATGGCGCCGAGTCTCATTCGCGAAGTGATGGAGGTTTTTTCCAACCAAAAAGTTTTTATTATGTACGGCGCGACCGAGGCTTCGGCGCGGCTCTCGTATGTGCCGCCCGAGCAATTGCCGCGCAAAGTAGGCAGCATCGGCATTCCCATTCCGAACGTTGAGCTGCATTTGATCAAAGATAACGGCGAAGAGGCGGCGCTCGGCGAGGTCGGCGAGATTGTGGCGCGCGGGGCGAACATGATGCAGGGCTATTGGAATCAGCCCGAAGAAACGAAGAACGCGCTCACGCAACATGGCTTTCACACTGGCGATCTCGGGCGCATGGATGAAGAGGGTTTCTTTTACGTCGTGGGCCGCAAACGCGACATGATCAAATCCGGCGCGAATCGTGTGAGCGCGAAGGAGATTGAGGAGACGATCCTCGAACATCCGCACATTCTCGAAGCCGCGGTGATCGGCGTGCCCGATCAATACCTCGGCGAAGCGATTTGCGCGTACATCACGCTTAAGCCCGAGTATGTGAATGGCAAAGCCGATGAACTCAGCGAGGCGCTCATCGCTTTCTGCCGCGAGCGCTTGCCGGAGTTCAAAGTGCCGCGCACGGTGCACGTACGCGCGATCTTGCCGAAGAACGCGTCGGGGAAGATCATGAAGGAAGTGCTAAGGAGCCAAAAAGGATAAGGAGCCAAAGAGCCAAGAGACTTCATAGGAGCTACTACGAACGCCTTTGCGCTCCTTTGCAGGCACGCCCTTTTGAAAATCGGCTTGAGGTGGCGGGATGAAGTCTGCGAAGCGCTTTAAGTCAGCGCGCTTGCAAAGATAAAAGTGAGGTAAACAAGCAAAGATGATACTGCGGTGGAGCAGCGACCCAACAAAAGCAAAAGTAGTTTCGAGAAGAGGAGCGACACTAGAAAAGATTCCTCCTGAATGACACGTTCGAGGAGGCGCGCGTGCTATCAAAAAGAGTGATAGCACGGAACAATGAATGACGAGCAACGAGAAGCAAGTAACCAGCAACCAGAAGCGAGCACCTATGCCTTTGAAGATCGCCAACATCGTCGGCGCGCGGCCGAATTTTATGAAGATCGCGCCGATCATCGATGAGATGAAAAAGCACGCGGAGATTGAAGCCACGCTCGTGCACACGGGCCAGCATTATGACGAGAAGATGTCGAAACTTTTCTTCGACGATCTCGGCCTGCCGGTGCCGGACGTGTATCTCGGCATCGGTTCGGGCGGCCACGGCGAGCAAACCGGCAAAGTGATGATCGAGTTCGAAAGGATCGTGCAACAGAATAAGCCGGATATCGTGCTCGTGGTGGGCGACGTGAACTCGACCATTGCGTGCGGACTCGTGGCCGTGAAGCTCGGCATCAAGCTCGCGCACGTGGAGGCGGGCTTGCGTTCTTATGATCGCGGTATGCCGGAAGAAATCAATCGCGTGCTTACGGATCAAATTTCCGATTATCTTTTTCTCACCGAGCGCAGCGCGTTTATCAATCTCGAGCGCGAAGGCATTGCGGCGGAGAAGATTCATTTCGTCGGCAATGTGATGATCGACTCGCTCATGAAACATCGCGAGGCCGCGGAGCAATCAATGATTCTGGATGATCTCAAGCTTGAAAGCGGCAAGTACGGTTTGATTACATTGCACCGTCCCAGCAACGTCGATCTCAAGGAAAATCTCGAGCGCATTTTCTACGCATTGTTTCAACTCCAGCGCGATATACCATTGGTGTTTCCCGTGCATCCGCGCACACGCAAGCAGATCAAACAATTTGGGCTGGAAGCACTGGTGGCGCAAGCTTCGAATTTGATTTGGACCGACCCGCTCGGGTATCTGGATTTTCTCAAGCTCATGGCGCATGCGCGTCTGGTCATCACGGACAGCGGCGGTATTCAGGAAGAGACCACAGTGCTCGGCGTGCCGTGCATCACCGTGCGCGAGAATACCGAGCGCCCGGCGACCGTGACCGAGGGCACGAATCTCGTCATCGGCATGTCGCCGCAACGCATTATTGAAGAGAGCTATCGCATCCTGGACGGCAACGGCAAGAAAGGCGGCGTGCCGGAGCTTTGGGATGGTAAAGCCGCGGAGAGGATCGTCAAAATTTTATTGGAGGAGAAATCGATTTTAAGATAAAGCAGCGTTGAAAGCATTTTGAGGAATAACACTTGCGTTTCTTTGTCCCTAACTTTCGCGGACAAAGAGCAGCGTTTTTTTTGTTTGTCGCTGCAGCACCTAGGGTTCATCTTTGCTTGTTTACCTGACTTTTATTTCTCCGGCCAAGTTGGCTTCAAAGCGATGGCATCTCCCCGCCAAATGCACGATTTTAAAACCCGCGAAGCTTGGTAGTCCCGCCCTCTCAAGGCGGAGAGCCATGAGCAAGATTATTCCATTTGCTTCTATAATACGGCCTTTCTATTTTCACAACAAGATGATGAATACGCACATTCGTTTGGGCCAAAAAAATCTATGCTCCTCGATGAAGAAAAGCTGAATCGCATTCGCACTCTGGCAAAACTTACGGCGCGACGCGTCTGATTCTTTTCGGGAGCGCGTTAAAGGCAGCGCAGACAGCTCGCGATTTGGATTTAGCATGCGACGGCATTCCAGGTTGGAAGATTTATGAATTTGGCGCGAAGTTGGAAGGAATGTTGCGCGCCTCCGTCGAGGTTGTGCCATTAACTCCGCCGAGCCAGTTTATCGCTTTGATTGAAGCCAGAGGAAGAACGCTCTTATAGAATTCGTGCCCAGTTCGCAAGAAAGTTTTGACACGTCACTGCTTCAGCACTCCATCAATCCACAACTCCATCACTCCAATCTTCCAACTCCGTGCCTTCATCCTTAAACAAAAAAGTCGGTCTCGCGGCGCTCATCATGATGGCTTCGGTGTTGCTCAGTCGCATCATCGGCTTGTTGCGTGAAATCGTGATTGCGCAAGTGGGCGGCGCGAATGCCGCGGTCGATGCGTACAACGTGGCGTTCAATCTGCCCGATATTCTCAATCACGTCATTGGCAGCGGATTTCTTTCGGTCACTTTCATACCGATCTTCTCCGGTTATCTTGCACGCGAAAACGAAGCGGAAGGCTGGCGCGTGTTCTCGATCATTCTCTGTGCATTCGGAACCGTGCTCGCATTGTTGATCGCGTTGGCGTGGAGCTTTGCGCACGTGCTGGTGCCGCTGAGCGCGCCAGGTTTGACCGACCCGGCACAAATCGCGAGCGCGGTGCGCATGACGCGGATCATGCTGCCGGCGCAACTTTTTTTCTTCGCGGGTGGATTGTTGATGGCTGTGCAGTTTGCAAAAGAACAATTCAAATTGCCCGCGCTTGCTCCGTTGATCTATAATATCGGCATCATCTCCGGCGGCTTGCTATTGAGCCGTTGGTTGGGCATGGAAGGTTTTGCTTGGGGAGCAACTTGCGGCGCGCTCCTCGGCAGTTTTCTCGTGCAATACTTCGGCGCGAAACGCGTGGGGCTGCGACTAAATTGGATTCTCGATTGGCGCAATCCCGATCTCAAAAAATACGTTGCGCTTACGTTGCCGCTCATGCTCGGCCTCACTATGATTTTTTCGAACGAGCTGCTCACGCGCTTCTTCGGCTCGTATTTGCCCGAAGGCGGCATTGCTTCGTTGAATTATGCCCTGCGCGTGATGTTCATTCTCGTCGCGTTCTTCGGGCAATCTGCAAGCGCGGCTTCCTTCCCGTTTCTCGCGCGCCTCGTGGCGGAGAGTAAAATGGCGGAGATGAACAAGCTGCTCAATGACACGTTGCGGCGCTACATCGCGTTGGTGATTCCCTTCTCGGTGTTGCTCTTCCTCGTGCGCCACGAAGCGATTCACATTCTCTTTCAACGCGGCCGTTTTGATGCGCTCGCCACGGCACGCACTGCGGAGGTGCTCGGTTTCTTTCTCATCGGCGCATTCGCGGTGGCGGGGCAAACCGTGGTGGTGCGCGGTTTTTACGCCGCGCAGAACACACTCTTCCCCACCATCGTGAGCACATTGAGCGTCGCCGCGAGCTTGCCGCTTTACTGGCTCGGCGTGCGGGAATGGGGCAGCACCGGCTTGGCGCTCGCGATCTCGATTGCTTCGATTCTCCAAGTGACGCTGCTCTATGCGCTGTGGAATCGGCGCAGTAAAAACGTGGGCAGCCGCGCCGTGTATGCTTTTTTCGTGAAGATTATCGCGCTCAGCGTGAGCCTCGGTTTTGGTTTGCATTGGTTCAAGAGCTATGCACTCGGTGGCTTTAACGTTGCGACGTTCAGCGGTTGTGTGCTGATTTGCCTGGTGCTGGCAGTCGCATTCGGCGGACTTTTTGTCGCCGCGGCTTACGTGTTCCGCGTGCGCGAGATCGTAGACACGATCGCAAAAGTGCAACGGCGCTTAATCGGACGGAACGCGCCGCGGCATTGAGCGGAACCTCGTGGCTCCGCGTGCACGTTCGCGCGCTGCGGCAAAGTTTTTCTTTCGACGGAGTTGGCAACGTACGTGCTGTATTTCATTCGAAATGACATTGCCTAATTCTACTTTGGCACGTTAGAATTTCTGCCCGCGAAATACACGAAACATGCGCAAAGCCTGTTGCGAGTTTTTCGCATGTTTCGTGGGCAAAAATGGAATCTGCCGAAGTAGAACTAAAAGGCATGGCGTTACTGCCGAAAATCCGCTTGCATTTCAAAGCCATGTTGCCTATGCTTGCACACTTATTTTGAACCACTGAAACATGGAGCCGAGTTGTTGCAAGAAAGCGTTTTGAGCTTAATTCTCCGCGCCGGCTTTTTTAGCAAAGCCATTTTGCTTGCGCTCTTGTTGTTGTCCGTCGCCAGTTGGGCCCTCGCTCTGAACAAGTATTGGCAATTGCGCGCCAGCAGTGACGCCTATCTTCGTGCCCTCGATATTTTGCGTCCCACCGCAGACCTCCATTTCATGTACAACAAGTTGGTGAAAGAAATCGGTGGCGCAATTGGGCGCATTTTTGAGGAAGGTTATTTGAC
>JABWAN010000296.1 GCA_013361015.1 Candidatus Zhuqueibacterota bacterium
CGCCGTCATTCGTGAAGTAAATAATGTCGGGATCAATGGGGTGATACAGCGCGGCATGATGATCCGCGTGCGAATAATTCGCCGGGCCTTCCGGTCCGCCGATGGGCACCACGCCGAAGCGCCACGCCGCCCAATTGGATTTGCGCGTGAAGGTTCTGCCGCCGTTCGTTGACTTCCACAAATCAATGCCGCCGGCGATGACCACTTCGGGATCGAACGGATGCACGATGACGAAATGCGAATACCAGCCTTGATATTGCGCGATGTCGAGGCTGGAACGCTGCTCCCACGAATCGCCGCCGTCAATACTGCGATAAATGCCGATCGCACGAAAGTCGTTTGCAACATCTGCATAGATGATGTTCGGCTCGAGCGGATGAATCGCAACGATGGTTTTGCCGGTGTAATTTGCGGGCAAGCCGTTCGTGAGCTTTTGCCAAGTCGCACCCGCATCTTTCGAACGATACACGGCAGCGCCCAGACTGCCGAGATCGCCGCACGCGACGAACACGATATTCGGATCGAGCGGATTGAGATCGACGTCCATCGCCATCGGCACGTTATGCACGAGCGTCCAGCTCACGCCGGCATTCGTGGATTTGTACGTGCCCTCCGTTGTGCCCGCGTAGATAATGGACGAATTGGAAGGGTCGAGCGCAAGCGCTTGCACGCCGCGTTGTTGCTCTTGCGTCCAATCGAGGCTCTTCGTCCACGTTGCGCCGCCGTCGGTGGTTTTCAAAATGCCGATGCCATAACTCCCGCGCGTGGTGCGCACCGTCACGCCGCCGAGCGAGTTTTGATAGCCGTACACTTCGCCGGTGCCGATGTAGATCACGTTTGAATCAACCGGATCAATCGCGATCGCGCCCACGCCTAAAACCGGAAAGCCGGTATCAACATACTCCCATGCCTCCACGCCCACGCCCCCGGAATAACTGCGCCACAAACCGCCGCTCGCTGCGCCAATGTAAATCGTATTCGGATTGAGCGGATTGAAAGCAATGGCATTCGTGCGGCCTCCGATGTTTTTCGGGCCGAGCAATTGCCATGGCTCCGTGGTTCGCAGCGCAGCATTCTTTTTTTGGAGATTAGATTTCGAATACTCGAACGCACGATAGTGCCCTTGTGGCGGAATGGTCGCGTTCGGATACGCGCGCGCCGCGGCAAAGAAATCCAAAGCCTGCATGGCGCCGGAAGGAGAACGAGGCGCGCTCGTTTCCATCGGCTTGGTGAGAAAGTAAAAGCTCGCGAGCAGCGAACCGGCGAGCAACAGCCCAAATGCGCGGCGGCGCTTTGACGGGTTATTGCGGAGCACCATGGATGGCCTCATAGAAAGGTGGAACCTGCAAAACCGTTCTTCATTCCAAATGCGCGGGGAGAGACGTGTTGTTTCCCAGCAACCGTACCAATACCTCCACTTCATTCGTGGGCAATTGGCACGTATAGTTTTCACATACGTAAGCCGTGGCTTTGTTATTGATCCTCGTAAGAGATGCCATGATCGGCAAGCTTTCGGACAAATACTGCTGCCCTTCTGCGTTGTCGGCGAGCAAAAGAATTTTGTTGGGAATGAAACGCGCGTGGAGCGCGGCGAGAAGCGCCTGGGTATCGTGTGCTTCGAAATTTCCAGCGATGATGATTTGCTTCGGCTTGTCGAAACTGAAGTCCATTGCAGCCAGCATTTGCGGCATGGCATGCGGCATCTTCTCCGTGCGGCTCGCAAACGCGCGCATGATGCTCTCTGCCAAATTCCACCACTCGGGTCGATTCAGCATTTGCGCGAGGCGCAACAGATTCCATGCGGCAATGGCGTTGCCCGAAGGCTCGGCGCCGTCATACTCTTCTTGCGTGCGCAAAAGGATTGTGGCATCTTCGCCGGAAGTGTCGAAGAATCCCGCTGCGCCGGAGTGCTCATCGCGAAAGAGGCGCAGTTGCGTTTCGGTAAGCCTCACGGCTTGTTGCAAGCACTTCACGTCGAAGCCCGCTTCATAAAGATCGAGCAAACCGAGCGTGAAGAAAGCATAGTCATCCAGATGGCCGGGAAACTTCGCTTCGCCGTCGCGATAGCGGCGTTTGAGCGTGTGCGTGTTCGGGTCGTAGTTCCGCGCCATCACAAACGCGGCGGCGCGTGTGGCCGCGGCCAAATACTTCGGCTCATTGAGTACTTGCGCGGCGCGTGCAAACGCCGAGATCATCAAGCCATTCCACGCCGTGATGATTTTGTCGTCCAAATGCGGCCGCGGCTTGTGTGAACGCGCCTCGAAGAGTTTCGCCTTTGCTGCGCGCACTAATTCTGCCAGCTCGGATGCGGAGCGGTTAAAGCGCTTCGCGGCCTCGGCCGGCGTGTATGCAGCGTACAACACGTTGCGATTTTGAAATTCGCCCTGCGGATCGCTGATCGTGTTGCCCGAATCACTCACACCAAAAAGATAGTTGAAAACCTCCGCGTCGCTTTCACCCAACACTGCGACGATCTCGTCGCGCTGCCACATATAAAACGCGCCTTCGACTTTCTCTTCGGGATGCTTGGGATCAAGCGCACTATCCGCATCTTCCGCGGAGTAGAAGCCGCCCTCCGGATGCGTCATGTCGCGCAGAACATAATCGAGCACCGCGCGCGCGACCTCGGCATAAAAACTTTCGTGTGTGATCTGGTACGCCTCCACATACGACCACACCAACTGCGCCTGGTCATAAAGCATCTTCTCGAAATGCGGCACGCGCCAAAACGCATCCACGGAGTAACGATGAAAGCCGCCGCCGAGATGATCGTACATGCCGCCGGCCCACATGCGTTGCAGCGTGTGCAGCGTCATCTCGAGACTGCGGCGCTCATCGTGCCGCTTGGAATAGCGCAGCAAAAAGTTGAATACCGCGGGTCGCGGAAATTTCGGTGCGTTGCCAAAGCCGCCGAGACGTTCATCATAACTTTGCTGGAACTGCGCATATGCCGTCCGCGCAAACGGCGCAAGCAACACCGGTGTGGAGGTGACCTTGGGAGTCGTGAGCTCCCTCAGCGTGGCGAGAATACTATCGCCGGAAGTCAGGATTTGCTCGCGCTGTTCGCGCCAAGCTTTGCTCAATTGCTGCAGCACCTCCGGAAAGCCGGGGCGACCATAACGCGAGTCTGGCGGAAAATATGTGCCGCCGAAAAACGGCTTCAAGTCGGGCGTGAGCCAAACGGAGAGCGGCCAACCGCCGTGGCCCGTGAGCGCTTGCACGGCGGTCATATAAACTTTGTCAACGTCCGGCCGCTCTTCGCGATCGACTTTGATGCACACAAAGTTTTCGTTCATGATCCGCGCGATGCTGTCATTCTCAAACGACTCGTGCTCCATCACGTGGCACCAATGACAGGTCGAATAGCCAATCGAAAGGAAGATGGGCTTGCGCTCTGCGCGCGCTTTCGCAAACGCTTCCTCGCCCCACGGATACCATGCCACCGGGTTGAAGGCGTGCTGCAACAAATACGGGCTTTTTTCCTGCGCGAGACGATTCGGCTTTTTCCCTTGCGCCAACTTCTGTGCAAAGATTTCGGAGAAGGGGTTCATTTTGTCCTCAGCTATTTTCTGCGCGGTTCTATGCGCATTGGGGAGAGGCGAATACCAGTGAATTTTGAGTTGCGTGGCCGCGACGCCGATAACCCCGAGCGCGACGAAGACTGCGACAATGATATGTCCGGAGGATAATCTCATGGGGCTGGTTGCGGGTTGTGACTCAACGCCGGCCGGCATTGCGCCATTCTTTTTGTGGACGCGTCGTCTTCGCTCGACTCCTCGCAATGTGTCTCCTTCCAGGCCTTCTTCGCGTAACCGGCAGCAACAGCGCGTTTCCTGAACGTTGCGTCATCGGTGCGAGCTTTTCGTCTTCGCATCCGCCACAACGCTAGAATCGCAAGAGCCGGGTGAATTTCAGAATGGCTTCGCGATTGCGCGCCGGCAATCCGTCGGAAAAATCTTCGCCCTCGCGGCCGCGGCTTTCATTGTACACGAAGAACAAATCACTGCCGGGCGTGTGAATAAAGTTCAGGCGCAAGTTGGTGCTCAACTCGTTCGTTTCGCTGTTGTATTGCAGCAATGCGTCGAGAAAGAGTCGGGTATTGAAGGCGAAGTTCCCGCGCAGCTCGAACAAATCCGTGTTGAGCTCGCCTTGCGGCAAATCGACTTGATTGCGATCATAGTTCAAGCCAAAAGACCAGTGCGCGTTCGGGCGGAAGCCGAATCCGCCGCCGAAATTGCGCAGCTCGCCGTCATAGAACTCCCGCCAATAGGCGTTTCCAAAAACCGTGAGCTTTCGTTTCGCGCTGCTTTGATAGTTGATCTGCAGCAGGTGGTTGTAGTAATCACCTTGCGGTATGCGCAAATATTCACGAAAGGGATAAAGGGCATTCGGGTCTTCGAGCTCCAAACGTTCGAAGATGCGGCCATAACCGAAATTGAGATTGTCGCCGTTCGCCAATTCATTGAAGAACGTGAGGCGATAGTCCCAATCTTGCACGCGACCTTTGATGTTGGTGAGATGCGTCACATTTTGAAAGATATTGCTGCGTCGCAGGAAGCTGCCGTTGGGTTGCGGACTCACGCGGAACGTCGCGAATGATCGGCGAATGTCGGAACGAAGCACGAAGCCCACGCCGGGATCGAAGCCTTTGTCGATCGCCATGTGCGAAGCAAACCAGCCCCAATGATCTTTGGTGAAATCCAGTCCCAACTTCCACGCGGTTTTGGTTGCGCCGGATGATGAGGCGTGCGTTTGCGCGAAGAATGATTGAAACACCATGGGGTTGCTCAACCACAGATTGGCGTCTGCGCCATAAGCCTGCTCATGATTTCGACCAAGATTGGCGCGGTTCGTAAACATCACGCCGATTTTGGAGCGCTGCGACACGTCGCGATTCACGCGCACCACGGAAAAGTGTGAACGCGGCGCGCCGGCTTTTTCATCCGTCAACATGTCCAGCAAGCCCAATTCATATTTTCCCACTTTACCCGTGAGGCGGCCGCCGGCAATGATGGGGACGATTTCACCAAAGCCTTGAATGCCGATGCGGCGGCTGTAGAAAAGCTGAATCGGCGGCGGGCCGAAAAAATTCTGCTCGCCGAATTGAAACGTGTTCGCGCTTTCCAAAAAGAACTCGCGCTTTTCGGGGAAGAAGAGCGGAAAGCGCGTGAGGTTGACTTGTTCGACGTCCGCTTCGACTTGCGCGAAATCCGTGTTCGCCGTCAAATCCAAAGTGAGATTCGACGTCACACCGTATTTGACGTCGAGACCGGCGTCGAGCTTTTCAACTTTGCGCGGCGAAGCCGTGAGCAAATTATCGCGCGAGGATTTTCCCAAACCATAGGGCTTGACCTGCAAATTGCGGCCGGGTCTGAGTTCTTGCAAATCGAGCAGATCGCCCGCGCGTGAAACCCGGAGGAAGCCGCCGAGATTGTCGCGCGACCACGAAGCCCAATTCGCCTGCTCGGTTTTGCGTTTGATAATGCGCGTAAAATTGATGCCCCAGCTTTGCTCTGCGAGTGAATTGAATTTAAAATTCCACAACGGGATTTTGAATTCTGCAGACCAGCCTTGTTCATGAACCTTTGCGCGCACTTCCCAGACACCGTCCCAATCCAAGTCCGCTTCATATGCGCCGTCGACGAGTTGTCCGTCTTGCTCCGCGCCGTTGGGGTTGGTGGCGAAGAAGTACGCATTGCGCTTGTCGTGATATGTGTCGAGCAGGAATGCAAACATGTCGTCGTCGTCGAGGCCGCCGTCACGCTGGAGTTTTTGCGCGACGATTTTGTGCGGCTCGCGATCGAAGCACATCACACCGACGTACAAATTTTGCTCATCGTACATGACGCGCACTTCCGTTTTTTCCGTAGCCGGCTCGCCTTCGCGCGGCTGGTTTTGGCGAAAGCCCGTCGCGAATGGTGCGGTTTGCCAATAGGACTCCGCCAAGAGCCCATCGATTTGCACATTGGAGTTGATCCGGTGCGCACGCAGTTGCAGCGTGTTTTCGGTTTCGGCGGCGAACGAGGCGGTGAGGTACAACAATGAGACTGGCAACAAAGAAGAGAATTTCCGTTTCATCTTTTCTCAGAGAAAAATATTCCGGTTTTCACTTAAACTGCTCAGCCACGGTCCCGCGGTGACGCGACATTTCGAATGGCGCTAAAGTTGTGAACGAGGACTAGACTTTGACTTTTTAACGTAAAAGACGGTGCGATTCGCCCAAACGTTGAATTGTACTTGTTACGGTCAAGATTGTGCCGCGACATTTATGTCCCTCGGCACTGTTATTCGCATCATGCATGTAGCCATACGCACTTCAACCTTCAAGAGTATGGTTAGCGCTCTGTGCGTTCACATTTGCTTTCGCAGGCGCTCTGCATATGGCACACTGTCATATAACACAATTTCAGTGCCGCTGGAATTGGCCAGCATGCGCGCGCCGTCCGGCGTGAACACGACATTATAAACCGGATTGGTGAAGCCTGAAAAAATCGCGACGGTTGCGCCGTACTTCACATCCCACAGACGCACGGTGAGATCCGCGGAGCCGGTAGCGAGCCGCGTACCGTCGGGAGAGAACGCGAGTGTCCACACGCGTTGGGCGTGGCCTCGCAATTCGCGCAGCAGCGCACCGGTTTTCACCTCCCAAATTTTCGCGGGATTATCTTCCGCGCCGGTCGCGATCTTTTTTCCGTCCGGTGAGAACGCGATCGAATAGATCGTGCCTTTGTGTGCAGCGATCACGCGAACCTTCTCAAAAGTTTTTGTGCTCCACAGTGTCAGCACGCCGTCATGACCGCCGGCCGCGAGCAACGCGCCGTCCGGACTGAACGTGACGAAATAAAGATTCGCCTCATGCGTGAGTTTGTGTTGCAGTGCGCCCGTTGCGGCATTCCAAACAAACACAGTTTT
>JABWAN010000297.1 GCA_013361015.1 Candidatus Zhuqueibacterota bacterium
CTCGCACATCAAATTTGAAAACAGCGGATATTATCCCTTAAAAGATGAAAAAGAGAGAAAAACTGACTTACTTCATTTTGGAAAAGGCGAAAGCGAAAATCTGATTGCCGATATAATTATTGACTGTTTTGAAGACGGTATGCACAGCCTTCTGCAAATTCAGCCCGATTTTTTTGCATTTGGGTATGATCAGAATGGGCCGTATGATAAACAATTGATAGAATTCGCGCGTATCCACAATCTCTCCACCACATTCATACGCATGGTGTCAGCACATGGCAATGGCGTACATTCTTCCCACATAAACATCGTTCCACCAAATCGGTTCCCCCAATTTGATCTCACTTTGGCTGAAGAGGTTGTCTAAACGAATCATCGAAAGAAGTTAGGTAGCTATGAAAAAGCTCGCTATTTTCTCCTTCTCTGATTAAATACACAGGCGTATCTGCAGTATGTCTGTTTAATTGGTAATGGATGACAAAGAGCTTGTCATCGAACCTTCGTAGCGCTATGGAAATAGAGTGTTCTTTGCTCAACAATAACGTGAACTGCCCTCTTTTACTCTCTATGCCATTTATCTCATATTCTAGGCGTTTGAAAATAGCTGAACTCGTCTTGCTTCCAGCCTTCAAATCTTCTGGATATAAGAAATGCTGGGCATCGTTAGAAATAGGATTGTCAGGGGACATCAATACAACTCTAACTTCCACTCCGGCGATAATTCGCTCTCGCAAGGCGGTCATAAATTCTTGTTTGGTTGCAAGGTAGTTTAAAGTCAAGCCTTGCAAATCGATTCTCTTTTTGGCTTTTTTCACGAGTTCTATCCACGAGAAATCTTTTTCCGCCTCATCTGGAGTCAAATAGACTTTAGAAACGCCATTACTTTGAAAATCCTTTCGGCTAAAATCTCCTCCCACCGCATTCCAAATAAAATCCAAAACGACAATGCTCAAAAGCACGACGCCGAAGTCTTTGACGCCATCAGCCAGCAAAAGGTATTGGTTGAGTTGGAAAACATAGGAGAGCAAAAACAGCAAAAAACCTGAGACCACAAATAAGACGCGGACGATGCCTTTGCTGTACTTCATTGACCCTCCGAAGAGTTCCGGTGCTCGCGCTCAAGGATGACGGGTAGATCATTCGAAACACAGTATCAGTCACTCTTTGCGCAATTCTCTGGATTCCAGGCGAGAAGATTTTTTCAAGGAAGGGTGCGCGCAAAAATACGTTTCTCAGTCTGGATATCGAATCAGCTTTTGCCGACTTTCAGCCCACGCTCATCACAAATTACTCGCAGCGTTTCCTCAAAAACTTCAAACGCTTCTTTGCCCCACAAGCAAAACGTGACGGTTTCCAAACCCGTGGAACCAGAAAGATAATCAGCGGTGGTACTGAGCATAATGCGAGCACAACGATCTATGGGATATCCAAAAATGCCGGTGGAAAGGGCGGGGAAGGCCATGCTTTTGAGCTGATGTTGATCGGCGAGTTGGAGGGAGTTCAGTGTGGCGTTGCGGAGTTTGTTGTCTTCATCGCCTTCGCCCATCATTGGGCCGACGGCGTGAATGACGTGCCTGGCTTTGAGGTTTCCGCCGGTGGTGATGACTGCCGTTCCCACCGGCGTGCCGCCCAGTTTATCGCACTCGGCTTGAATGGCCGGGCCGCCTTTGCGGCGAATCGCGCCGGCCACGCCGCCGCCGAGCTGTAGTGCAGAGTTGGCGGCGTTCACGATTGCATCCACCGCCATCTCGGTCAAATCGGCTTCGAGCAATTGCAGCGTCGAGTTGTGAATTTTAACTTCCACCGCGAAAGTCCTCGATAAACACGTCGAAGAGATAACTAAAATCTTGCCATTCGATCCAATAAATGAAGAGTGCCATGCCAATCATCACCAACACTGCAACGAAACGATGTGGACGCTTGGGCGGATCGGCATTCAACACGGCCATCACGCCGAGGGTAATAGTGCCGAGACCGATGATGCCGACATAGGTGTGCGAGCGCAATACGAATCCGATGAGCAAACCGACGAGCAAGCCCGCCATCATTTCGCCGAAGAGGTTCATCATGCCGGGCCACGCTTTTATGTTTTTGAGCGATGCGCCCAGCCAGATGCCCAGCAAGATGATCAGCAAAAAGAGCGAAACATTGAAGCCGTTAAAAATGGACTCAAAATCAAAGGTGTCGTTCATGGGTCGTCCTGAGGTGGTTATTTCCGTGAAGATGAAATTGCAGTGAGCGATGTGTCTTTCGATTTGTCATGCCGTAGGGATCTTTTTCAGAACCGGTGACACAGTCGATATCACATGTGCGTCGAGCACTAGAAAAGATTCTTCCAGAATGACAACTAGTAGTGGCGCGAGAACAAACTCAATATCCTACCGCGGCACCGTCGTCTTCGCGCGGGTCTGCGGCGCCTTTGCGCAAGCCGGTATTCGGATCGATCATGATTCCCATTGCCCGGCCTTGGCTGCGCGAGGAGCCGGAGATGCGCACATTGTGTCCGAACATCTCGAGCAGGCGTTGCGTTTCCGGCGAGACACCGAATTTTTCTACGCTCAAAGTGTTCGGCAGCCATTGGTGATGCACGCGCGGCGCGGCAATGGCTTCGGAAACGTCCATATTGAAATCGATCACGTTCACGATGGTTTGCAACACGGTGTTGATGATCGTGCGACCGCCGGGCGAGCCGGTGAGCAAATAGGGCTTGCCGTCTTTCGCGACAATGGTCGGCGTCATGGAAGAGAGCATGCGTTTGCCCGGCGCAACGAGATTCGGCTTCGTGCCGATGAGTCCCGTACTATCCGTGCGGCCCGGCTGCGGATTGAAGTCGCCCATTTCATTATTCAACAAAAACCCCAAACCTTCCGCAACGATCTTCGAGCCGTACCAATCTTCGAGCGTGTATGTGACCACCACGGCATTGCCTTCCGCATCGACAACGGAATAGTGCGTGGTTTCGGAAGACTCATGTGCATCGTTGAATTCCACCGGATGGCTTGCAGAAACGCGATTGAGGCTGATACTGCGGCGAAGCTGTGCAGCGTATTCTTTCGAAGTAAGTTTGGCAATCGGCATGTCGGGATTAAAATCCGGATCGCCGAGATAGCGCGCGCGATCGGCAAACGCGCGGCGCATGGACTCCGCGAGCAAATGCACGTGTTGCGCGGAACCGAAGCCTGCCGCTTTGAGATCGAAGCCTTCGAGTATGTTCAGCATTTCAACCACCGCAGTTCCGCCGGAACTCGGTGGGCACATCGAATAAACATCGTAGCCACGATACGTGCCGTGAATCGGCGCGCGTTCTTTGGCTTCATATTCCGCCAAATCTTTTTCTGTGATTAAGCCGCCGTGCTCTTTCATGGCCGCGGCAAGCAAACGCGCGGTCTCGCCTTTATAGAAACCGTCGCGGCCGTTTTGTTGAATGCGCTTGAGCGACTTGGCAAGATCGGGTTGTTTCCAAACTTCGCCGGGTTCATAAACCTCCGTGTCGTTCTTCAAAAAAACTTGCGCGCTTGCGGGATATTGGCGAAACTCGTCGGCGAGCGTTTTGAAATCATCGTGCAAGCCCCACGTGACTGTGAAACCATTTTCCGCCAACGCAATCGCGGGGGCGAGCAATTCGCGCATCGGTTTTTGGCCGAGTTTTTCGTGCGCGAGAAAAAATCCTGCAACCGTGCCGGGCACGCCAATCGCGAGATAGCCTTCGTGATTGGTCGGCGCGGTGTATTCGCCGCTGGCGTCAAGGAACATGCGCGCGTGCGCCGCGGCCGGCGCTTTCTCGCGAAAATCGAACGCGCGAACTTGGCCGTCTTTCGTATGCACAATCATAAATCCCCCGCCGCCAATATTGCCTGCGGAAGGCAACGTCACCGCAAGCGCGAAGCCCGTTGCAATCGCTGCATCAACCGCATTGCCGCCGTTTTGCAAAACTTTGACGCCGGCTTGCGAAGCGAGATAGTGCGAAGAGACGACCATGCCATGTTTCGCGCGCACCGGAGGAGAGGAAGCGCCGGCGATGGTGAGGGAGGGCAGAACAGCGATCACACAAAACAGAAATGCAATGAGAAGGTGACGGAGTTTTTTCATGCTCTCTCTTTCGGTTCAGTTGGTTATGTTCATGCCGGACAAATCTCTTCAACTTTTACTTCGAACCCGGGCAAAATCTCCGAACGCACAGTTTCGCCCGCGCTATATTTCCCGAGCAAATGATAGGCGTTGCCATGCAGAACGTAAAGCTCAATCGTGCGCTGGTCAGGATCGACGATCCAATATTCCGGCACGCCGGCTTTGGCGTAGACTTTGAATTTCTTTTGCCGATCGACGTTCCAATTCCACGGTGAAAGTATTTCGACGACCAAATCGGGAACACCTTCCACACGTTCGTCTTTGATAATGTCGAGATGTTCCTTCAGTATGAAAATGATGTCAGGCTGCACCGGTGTAGCCCAGCCCGCAATAACCACGTCTGTTGGAGCAATGAAAACTTCTCCTTGATTGTGAAGTTTGTTGTGGTTCCATAATTCGGCAAATAGATTACCGATACTGCGTTGATGGCGGGTTTGTGGCGCAGGCGACATGTGCAATTCTCCCTCAATGACTTCATAAATCCAGCCGTCTTCGGGCAGACGGCAATAATCCTCATAAGTCCACTGGCCTTGCGGTGGCCATTTGAACGTGGCGGGTGCGGCGCCTTCGGCTTGTGAAGTGAAGTCGAGTATCATCGTCATGGAAGCGCTCTCCAAATTTTAATGGCGAAAAAGTAGCGCTTTTTGTTTGTGGAATCAAGACCGAATTTTGAATTTGTTTCGCAAAAAAATCTCACTATATTCGACCCCAATAATCAGCACGAAATTATGATGCCTTCCCTCACGATCCACCTCTACGCCATTGCTTTCGAGCGCTCAATGCGCGCCTCCGCGGTGCAACACGGCGGTGCGGGCTTTTTGCTTTTGCTCGCGGGCTTTGAGCAATTGCAGGAGACGAATAACGCGCATCCTTTCTTCGCCTGGCTGTCGGTGCTCGCCGGCGCGATCGTGCTCGTGGCCGTTGTCTTTGAGTTGCGCAGCTTGCGCAAACATGAGCACACGAGCTTTGGCTGGGTGGATTTGTTCTCTGTGCCCGTGCTGCTCATCGAAGCTTTTCACAAGCTGCACTTGGGCAAGAGGTTTTTGCCGTATGTATATTTCTTCATGGCCGCAATCATGCTCGTGCGCGGATTTTTATATGAGCGCCTCCTGCACTTGCGCCACATCAAACTCAACGCAACCGGCATGTCCGCGCGCGTTTCGCCTTTGCGTAAACTCGCGCTGCAATGGCGCGACGTGCGCGAGGTGAGCTGCACCGATTCTCGCATCGACATTGTCATGACGAACGGCGACACGCAGGTGATCGACTTGAAAACGATTCGCAATAAAAATGAAGTGCAGAGCGATTTCATGGAATTTTATCGCCGCCTCAAAGCGGCACAGTGTTGAATAAAACGAACTCAGCAGTGCCCAACAACCGCGGGGTTCTACAATAAAATCGTTGTGTGATTTCGGGCTTCATAAAAGTTCCGCCTTCACCTCGCACAAACATCTCGAACGAAGTACAAAGGAGTAATTTATGAGTACGCAACACAAAAAGATGGCCATTCTCGTCGGTGGCGGGCCGGCGCCCGGCATCAATAGCGTTATCGGCGCGGCGACGATTCGCGGCATTCTCAGCGGCGCAGAAGTCATCGGCATTCAAGACGGGTTCGAATGGCTCATGGCCGGCCAGATCGATAAGGTGAAAGAGCTGACGATAGAAAAAGTCAGCCGCATCCATTTTCGCGGCGGATCATACATCGGCATCTCGCGCGCGAATCCCACGAAGAATTCAAAGTATCTCGAGAATACCGTCACTTCGCTGTTGCGCTTGAATGTTGATCGTTTGATTACGATTGGCGGCGACGATACGGCGTATTCGGCGATGAAATTGGAACAGATGGCCGACGGCCGTATTCACGTCGTGCACGTGCCCAAAACCATCGACAATGATCTCGATTTACCGCTCGGCATCAATACGTTTGGTTTTCAAACGGCGCGGCATTTGGGCGTAGACATTGTAAAGAATCTCATGGTCGATGCGCGCACCACCTCGCGGTGGTACTTCGTGGTTGCCATGGGCCGTAAAGCCGGGCACCTCGCGTTGGGTATCGGCAAAGCCGCGGGCGCAACACTGACCCTGATTCCGGAAGAATTTCACGAGCAGAAGTTGAACCTGAATGTGCTCGTGGATATTCTCGCGGGCGCAATCATCAAACGTCTCAGCTATGGCCGCCCCGACGGCGTCGTCATTCTTGCGGAAGGTTTGGTGGAAATTCTCGATCCCGATGATTTCAAAGAGATCGTGAACGTCGAGCGTGATGCGCATGATAACGTTCGCCTTGCGGAAATTAACTTCGGCGAAATCTTGAAGTCGAAAGTGCAACAGCGCTTGAAAGAATTCGGTCTCAAATCGACCATTGTCGCGAAAAACATCGGCTATGAATTGCGTTGTGCCGATCCGATTCCATACGATATGGAATACACGCGTGACCTCGGTTATTGCGCCGCGCGTTATATTTTGCAGGGCGGCAATGCCGCCATGGTTTCAATACAGAACGGGCGTTTCTTGCCCATTCCGTTCGAAGAAATTCTCGATCCCAAAACGGGACGCGCACGGATTCGCATGGTGGATATGACTTCGGAGTCTTACGAAGTCGCGCGACGCTACATGATTCGCCTCTCGCCGGAAGATTTCAACGATCCGCATGAGTTGGCGAAGTATGCGGCCACCGCACATGTCTCTCTCGATGATTTCCGCAAGCGCTTTCAGTATTTGATGGAGATTGAAGGCCCGAGTTCGCATGAGAGCGAACACTTCGGGAAAAAAAATGGCGAC